>NZ_RAYG01000057.1:0-9769 GCF_003670185.1 Parabacteroides sp. CH2-D42-20
GAGAAAGCACCCGCCTATCTGGACTTCTACATAGAGAACGGACTATGGAAGTTCTATTATCAGATACATATGCAACTCATAACTGCCTACAACCTGAAGGGAGAATACGAACCGGCGGTTGAAGAAGCAGAGAAGATGTACGCTCGTGCCAAAGAGCGCAAAGACAAGGCCGGTATGGCAACCGCGCTGTATGCCACAGGCTTGATATACAATTCGCAAGACAGATGGAAAGAAGAAGAAAAGTGCTTCAGAGAGTGCATCGACTTGTTGTGGGAGGTTTCGGGCTACGATAATATCCTGACGCAATCCTATGCATTTCTATGTATGGTTTTGCGTGCACAGAATCGGTATGACGAGCTGCTGCAACTGGTTCCCGAATATGAAAAGGCCATTGCCCGTTTTGAGAAAGCCTCGGGCAGAACGCAACCCGAAGCCAGAGGCAACCTCTACATAGCGTTGATGAATACCTATATAGATATACACGACTACGACAAGGCAGAACCGTACCTCGCTAAGACAGAAGCCCTCATCAATAACGACATATCCCGATTTGAACTGTTGCGGGCAAGGGCGCTGATATTGCGGTCGCGCGGGGATTACGGCAAGGCGCTTGCCGTAATCGACAGTGCCATAAACCGGACGTTGGAGGCTGATTTCAACCTGAACTCAATCCGGAGGATAAAGATGCAGCTACTTGCCCGGATGGGGCGCTACCAGGAGGCAGACGGTCTGCTGGATGAAATCATTGCTACGAATGATACGCTGAAAAACGTGGAGGTCAATGCCCGGTTCGACGAACTACGTACCCAATATGAAGTGGAAAAACACATTGCCGGGAAAAAGCGCAATTTCCATTACTTCCTTTTTGCTCTTGCCATTTGTCTGGTTCTCGTTTTGCTCCTGGCAGGTACATTCTATTACAACCGGATGATTGCCCTCAAAAACCGTAAGTTGTACGAGCGAATTAAAGAGCAAGACCGGCTGACGGATGAACTGTCCCGATTGGCGAACATTAGCCAATCGGAACCCTCCGGGGAGGATTCCGGCAAAACAGCCGGAGCTACGGAACTATTTGCTCCTTCCGGCGAACAGCAGAGTCTGGTTATTCGGTTACAGGAGTATCTGCTCTCCGATGATAATCTGTCGAACACTGACATTAACCGTGATGATATTATCTCCGCACTCGGCACCAATAAGAACGCATTGACAGATGCCGTCAAAGCCGTTACGGGAAAATCGCCCATGGAGTATATGCGCACGCTGAAAGTGGAAGAGGCACGCCGGAAGCTCGACAGCCACCCCGAACTAACGATTGAGGCGATAGCTTTCAGTTGCGGTTTTAATATACCAAGCACTTTTTATCGCCTGTTCCGAAAGCAATATGGCATCAGTCCGACAGAATACCGGAAAATGTCAACGCTCCAAGAAAAATAAGAAATATTATTCCAAAACTCAAAAGCACGGTGAATCCGTGCTTTTTTTATGTCCGAAAGCCTGAGAAAACAGCAGAAAAGGACAAAACGCCACAAACTTGGGACAAAATGCAATAGTTTTCAGCCCCTATTTCACAAACTTTGCCCCAAGAAAAAACAATATCTATGGACAATTACATTTTCCTTATCGCACTGGGGCTTGTTTTCTGCTCACTGGCAATTGTAACTTTCGTCTTTTTGCACTGCCGGAAGATAGTAGAGAAGTGCAATCATTATATGGCGAAAGGCATCCGTGAGCAAGACTGTTTAGCTAAACAACTGGAGCGGACACGCATAGAAAAAGAAATGATGGAAAAGGTGATTAAGACAGAACTGTCGGAAGCCGTCAAAGCCTCCATTGACGAAAAAAGGAGTGACGACGGCGTGGCTGCCTCTAAGGAACACGCATCACGGATTGAGATAATCTATTATATATAATACACCTATTAATAAATAAACTTATGAAACGACTACACAAAACTCTGTTGGTTCTCTTTCTCGGGCTGGTGGCGGCAACCGGAATTTCCGCCATGCAGGCATCCGAAGCCCGGATGGGAGATACTGTTATTACATTCCGTTTTCTTCCGGAGAACGACGTGTTTTTACTGAAAGGCAACCAAGCGGAGCTGGAGCGCCTTTACTCGCTTATCGACAAGTATCATGCAGAAATCGCAACAGGCAAAATGCCGGTCTATGTGGACGGCTATTGCGCTTCCCTGTCTGCCGAAAAAGACAACCTGAACACAGCTTTTGTTCGTGCCAACCGCGTGAAGTCGGAGTTGATTACTCATAAAGGATTGAAAGAAGCGGATTTTGTGACGGGGAATTATGCACGCGCGTACCATAATAATAAGGATGTGGTGGTGGTAACCTTCTGCATACCTACCAAGGAGGAATCGAAGCAGCTCGAAACCGTGAAAGAACAACCCAAACGGGAGGAACCGAAAGTAGTGGCAGAGCCCAAACCGGAACCGGTGGTTGAAGAAGAACAGCCACGCACATCGCAACCGGTTGTGAACCCCGAATCCATACAGAGAGATGTCCCTTACAGCTTTGCAGTGCGCACAAACCTGTTGTATGATGCCCTGCTGCTTCCCACACTCGGCGTGGAGTGGCGAGTGAACCGTGATCTGAGCGTGAAACTGGACGGCAGCCTCTCGTGGTGGGGCGGAGAGCATGGCAAAGTACAGAAGATGTGGCTCGTTAATCCAGAAGTACGATGGTATCTGCTGCGTGACAAACGTTTCTACGTGGGAGCATCGGGTAGCTACGGCGAGTACAATATATACTATCCATGCCAACAATGACAGACTGGTGAAGCATATCGGCTGTAAAAGGTTCGGTATTCAATATACGTTGAAAGGGATTTATACGCACAACGGGCTGCTGTATTTCCATACGGAGTTGAAAAACTCGTCCAACGTGCCTTTTCATGTGGACTATATCATTTTTAAGGTGGTCGACAGAAAGATTGCGAAACGTACAGCCATTCAGGAGCAGGTGATTGTTCCGCTGCGTGCGTATAATTATGTGACGGTGGTCAACGGGAAGAGCAGGGAGAGAACGGTCTTTACGTTACCTAAATTTACGTTGCCGGACGATAAGGAGCTGGTGGTGGAAATGAATGAGCAGGCGGGCGGACGCCATCAGAAATTTGTGATCGGAAATGCGGAGCTAATCCGTGCAAGAGTGATTAACGAACTGAAAATGAAATAAGATGAAGAAGTTTCTATTTTTATTGTGTATGGTAGTGTGCTTTGCCCTGACGGACAAGGCATACGCCCAACGCTGCCTGCCGGGTATGCATGGCATCCGGATTACGGGAGGAATGGCGGACGGTTTCCATTCGTCCGACAAACGTAATGAGCTGGGGTATTCTTTCGGGCTGTCGCTGGATACTTATACCCGACATTGCAACCGGTGGGTGTTCGGTGCGGAGTACCTGCAAAAGTATCATCCGTATAAGGCTATCCGCATACCTACCTCGCAATTTACTGCGGAGGGCGGGTATTACTATACTTTTCTTTCGGATGCGAACAAGGTGTTTCTGCTTTCGTTGGGCGGCTCGGCTTTGGCGGGATATGAAACGAATAATTGGGGGGACAAGCTGCTCTATGACGGTTCTACCCTGCGAAGTGGCGATAACTTTGTCTATGGGGGTGCTGTATCGCTGGAACTGGAAAGTTATTTGAGTAACCGAGTGGTTCTGCTACTGAACGCCCGCGAGCGGTGCTTGTGGGGAAGTGATACGGGTAAGTTTCATTTTCAATTTGGTCTGGGGCTTAAATTCTTAATCAATTAATAAAGGTATATGAAGAAGATGTTTGAAACAATATTCGTGCTCGGTCTTGTGTTGACCGGTATCGTGTGTGTGGTAGCGTGTAGTGACAAGTTGGACGTGCAGCAGGTGTATGAGTTTGATATGGCAACACTGCCAGTACAGAATAAAATCGTAATGGGCGAGGAAGCGGAAATTCGTTGCGAGCTGGTGAGGGGCGGAACGTATGTGGAAACGAAGTATTTTATCCGTTACTTCCAACCGGACGGCAAGGGGCAGTTACGCTTGGAAAACGGGACGGTTCTTCTCCCGAATGACCTTTACCCGCTGGAAAAGGAAATATTCCGCCTGTATTATAAATCTATGAGTACTGACCAGCAGACGATTGATATCTATGTGGTCGATTCTTTCGGACAAATGATACAGAAATCTTTCAGCTTCAATAATGAAAGTCAGGATAAGGAGGAGGAAGAATGATTTATGCCGGATATAATCCACGCTTTAGCAGTGATGAGCAATATACTCCTGCTTATGCGGTTGCTCCTATTATAAAGTACATACCAAAGGATAAAACCGTATGGTGTCCGTTTGATACGGAAAATAGCGAATTTGTACTTGCTCTGAAAGCTGCCGGTATAAATACTGTCCATTCCCATATTTGCACCGGACAAGACTTTTTTAATTATGAGCCAATGAAATGGGGGATGATTGTATCAAATCCTCCTTTCAGCAAAAAGCAGCAAGTAGTGGAACGTTGCTTATCTTTCGGAAAGCCTTTTGCACTGATTTTATCTAATTTATGGTTGAACAGCAGTGCTCCGGTACGTCTGTTCAAGGATAAAGAGATGCAAATGCTTTTGTTTGACAAACGTATCCAGTTTACGGAGAAAAATGCGGCTTATTTCGGTTCAAGTTATTTTTGTTATAAGGTTCTGCCTAAACAAATTGTCTTTGAGAATTTAAGCCGATCCAAATATGAGCAAAGCCGGATGAGTGAGGATATGAAGAGTCTGATTGAACCTTTAACAAATTTGAGGTAGTAATGACTGCTTTGCTTGTTTATTGTGGCTTCCTTATTGCTATATGGGGGTGTATCGGATGGGATTTATATCATGCGCCGACTGACATAGAATTATGGGGAAAAGAGATTGGATAGACTTTTCCCTTACATAAATAAAAATCCTCCTGCCTGATAATGGGCAAGAGGATTTTGTTTTTAGAACAGCGCCAATGTAAGTTGTTGGGGCTGGGTGTACCGGCATTTCAGTTCCAATAGTTTATTTTTGAGTTTGCTTATCACTTTGGGATTATAATTGCTTCTATCGGTAACAGAATAGCGTTCTGCCTTGCAGTATTGCTGTTCCAACTGGCAAATACCCTGTCTGACGGCTTCTTTGTAGTCTTTGATGGGTTCATCAAATACGGACGGATGGCTTCCACCTCCGGCACTTCCCGTACACCAATCTACGGCTACGGCATACGTCCCGTTTGGAGATTTACCGATGTGGATGCAGTTAGAGTTGTCCAGTTCGATTTTCTCAACGATGGGTAACATACCGATTAACCAACCGTGTTCGTTTAAATCCTTGCTTGTATAACCGAAAAGCAATGCTCTTTCGCAGGTATGAACATTAAGGATAATCTGGCGTATATTCTTACCGAATTTCTCAAAATATTCTATTTGCTGTATATCGTTACGGTGTACCGCCGACTGGTAGCGGAGCATTATTTCACGTTCTGTCCTGCATGGGGTGTACTCTGAAATCGTCTGTAACTTCTCTTCTTGTGTCATTTGGGATATGGCTTTCATATTATATGTTGTTTAGTGATTAAATAATTGCGTATAGAATGAACAGGGCTATCAGTCCCCAAAACAGAAGTTTAAGGGTAATGAAGAACAAACGGAGCATCTGACGGACTGCCCACCACAAAAGGATGGCAAAAAGGAACTTCACTCCGAAGTAATAGACACCAGCCGCCACCAAAACGACTTTCAAAATATTTATGCTGATTGGAAGGCTCGTAAGCTGCTGTTTCCTATTTTTTTCTTCATTTTTCATAATTTCTGACTTTTTTTTTATGCCTTATCGGAGCCGGCTGTTGAGCTGTGTTTCGTGTGCATCGGAAGATGGCTGGATATGAATGGGCAAATTTTTTTTGTAAAATACTACCCGTAGGGCTGGAGATTTTACAAATAAAAATTTGAACGGCAATAGACTGCCGTTTATCTTCGCACAAGAAACATAGCTTAACAGTTGGCTTCCTTTAGATTGGCAGAAGCAATCGAGGAAGAAATTATAGAGAGAAAAATGAAGAAAAAAGCCATGTGATAACCATTAAAAAAGATAGATCGCCGGGAGCTATCCGTTATCTTATAAGATATTGGCTTTATCTTTTTATCTTAATCACAAAGGAATATCCTATTATTTTCCTACTTTTGCAACGAGAGGATAAATAGTCCTCCGCTTTTTAGTGAGTTTATTTGCCGTTCCAAGAAATCGCCAATTTCAAAACACAAAGGTAAGTAAACTGGTTGGGTCATATACTAACGTGACCTGTCAGTTGCTTTTGTGTTGGGCGTTTGGCGATGCCTTTGGAACTGTGATTGGCAGTGTCACGTTTTTTAATACATATATGATAATGGAACATTTACATGAAACCCCGTTGCAGGGGATTGTAGGAACAGATAAAGGAGAACTATTCTATCTCTTACCAATTGAGAAAGTTAGTGACCTTGTAAAGTTACGGGGGGATTTGAGTGCGGCTATTGACCTGATTTCAAAGACTGGAAGTTCGGAAGAAGGAACAAGCGCCATAAACACGCTGAACGGACTGCTTGCCGGACTGATGAAGTACGATAGCGATCATTACGAAGCTATGGATGTCGCTCTTGCTGACGCTATGAGGAAACTGGAAAAGAAATAATTCCGCTTCGGCTGTTATCCGGATGGGATAACAACAACCTTTTGGCATAACCGAAAAGGAAAAAATATTCCGTTAGCTGGCGAAGATTTATATTCGTTGGCCAACGGAATAGTTTTTTGTGATTATGGGGAGATAAATGTATATCTACTGAATGTCAATAGGTTCACCTGTTACCGTCGCTTTTCCATCTTTTATTGTAATTGTGACTTTTACAGCCGACAGAAAACTTAATTTTTTATCTGCACTTTCCGGCTTTATTGCCAAGCATAATACATTGTCTAATCGTTCATCAACAACTTGTGCACTTTCATATAAAATACCATCTATTTTTTCCGATTTTATTAAATCCATTGTAAAAAGAGCTGGTATCCAATAATCATTTTCAGTAAGAGCCTTTTTATTATATTGTTGATACATGAATTTTTGCAATGAGGTTACATCTTCCTTATCAAAATAATCTTTGCACTCTTCCATAAATAATTCAAGTTCATCTGCCATTTTCTTTAAATTATCAGATTTATTGTTTGTCGTTTCGGGATTAATGATTGTGAATAATGATATAGTTTCACGTACAAGCCAAAAACTAATAATAGCATAATAATCTCCATCTTGTGGATTTGGTTCTCTTAAACAATCACATATTTCCCCCAAGCATCCAATTAATTGAGTATCATGAGTATCACTAAGAATACCATAAAACATAGTTTGATTTGGTGTACTTGCTCTTTGGTACTTTTTGTTTTTATCTGCAGGAACATATGATAATTCATGTTTGAATTTTATCTGTTGCGTTGAAGTGATAGGTCTTCCACGTACAATAACTGTATCAACCGGATAATCACACAACGGTGCAGCAATAGGCTTATCATATAATTTATTTAATATTGCCTGAACGTCTTTATCACTACAATTTTGTAAATCTAAAGAAGATAATTCTTTGATAACTGTTTTACATTCACATTTTTCGTTATTAGCCATATAGATAATATTTTATATTAGTTAAACCGTTTTTCCTAAAAATACTCCTACGACTGTATTGGCTCCCAACTGCATACATTTACGTTTCATCTGGATAAAACTCTGACCGGTGGTGGCGATGTCGTCCACCAAAATTACATCTTTTCCTTTGATGTATTCGGGGTGAAAAATAAGATTGGAAAGTTTATCGTGTCCGGTAGTGCCTTTGAGTTGTTCCCGATCTTCTTTGATCCAAATGGCACGGAAGCCGTCCGCTACTTTCAGGCGGCGGGACAGAAGACTGCAAAAACGGGCAAAGCGGGCGATATTACGCTCGCGTGTAGAGGCTGGGATAGGTATCAGGACGGGAGATTTCATTTCTTTGAAGAAGGGCATACGACCGATGCAGAGGGAGAAAATCTTGGCAAGCAAGGGGGCGGCGTTCTCGGTTCCTTCTTTAAAGCGGAACACTAAGTTGCTGACCTTTTTTTGATGTGGGGTCAGGTCTTTTGTCCGGATCGGGTAATAATCGTGGATATAGAAGCACAAGGCTTCGTCATAGCGCACTTTACCTTTGAAATAGGTATCGTAGGGAAAGAACTGGCGGACGAAGTCACCCTCGAATGTAAAACGGAGTATGTCACGCCAAAGGTTCAGGGTGGTTTCGTCTTGAAGGCGGTAGAGTTCGCCTTCTATCGGTTCCTTGTCTGCCAACCCGATGCCGATTGTCAGGTGGTCGTTGAATTTGTCTTTGGAAACGATGTACCAGTCAAAGGAACGGCTTATCTTTTCTATCGGGCAGTCGTGGGAACAGAGGAAGTAGAACATGCCGTCCTCTTTCTGTATGACCAGGAACTCGCCGGGCATTTCTGAAAGCCGGAAGTAGTTGTATATGGGTGCGTCGTCTAAATCTTCAAACGGGACAGAAACGACCAGATTCTCAATCATAATCAATAGTTTGTCCAAAGGTAGAGGTTTTTGGGGATTTGAAAAAAGCCTGATACATTTATTTGTGCATCAGGCTTTGATTTACCGTATCAAGGGGATTAGTTGGGTATCTGCGGGTACTGGATGGAGGCATGGCGGGTGTCGGCATTGAACACGACAATTACCTCGGTTGCTTTCTTATCCATGCGGTTGTATTCGCAAAGGGCGTTCATCACCCATTCCCTGAAGGCTTTGGCATAGCGGGAGTCTATGCGGTAGCTAAGGAAGATGATGGCTTCGAGATTGTAAAAGGTAACGTAGATGTCCTGACCTTTTTCGTTTTTCATTTTGCGCTCCATCGTAACGTCGTCTTCACGAAGCACGCCGGACTTGAAGATGGAACGGAAGTTGTTGCCCACCGTCTGGAGATATACGTCGAAAAGACGGGCGATTTCGTGCTTGAACATCCACACGGTTCCGTTTACTATTTTGACTTCGACAATGGGTTTGCCGATTTCTTCTTCTGTGATTTGTATGTATCCTCTTTCCATAATGATTTTGTTTGGGGGTAAAATTAGTTATTTATATCTTGCTATTTATGGTTCCGGCAGGATTTATATCGTGTATCTTACCGGAACGCTGTTATTAATCAGGGGTTGACTATCGCGATTGGACGTTTTCCTTTGCTTTGGAGTTTCTGCTCCAATACTGCCATGTCGTGACTTAATTTCCTATCTACCACACGGGCGTATATTTGTGTGGTCTGGATATTTGTATGTCCCAACATCTTGGAAACGCTTTCAATGGGTACGCCTTGTGTCAAGCAAATTTCAGTGGCAAAAGTATGTCTCGCAAGGTGGAATATACACGGCAAAGCAAGCGACAGCGAACAGGTAAAAATTAAACGTAAACCGTTAGAAATAAGCGACATTTCAGTATTCTGCCAAGTTGAGAAAATGCAAACCACAACGGAATATTGAGGTTGTTCAGTTACCAAACCGTTAGCCGGGCTGTTACCGAAACGGGAATAGGTAACAGAAAGCGATAAAAAGAAATCCTCACCGTTTTGTTTGCACTCATACACAGTGTTTTGCATATCAAGGAACGCTTATATGGCAAGTAAATTTGCACTTAAAAATATAAGCGTATGAAAGTAGAAAAATTCAAGGTGCTGCTCTACCTCAAAAAGAGCGGACTGGACAAGTCGGGC
>NZ_RAYG01000058.1:0-8822 GCF_003670185.1 Parabacteroides sp. CH2-D42-20
TATAACTTTCAAGAGGCTATAAATATATTATTAACAAGAAAAGATAACGTCTTACGCCGTTCCTTTTCAAACCATTAGATATAATAGGCATGAGAATATTTGTATTATATTGCTTGTTCTTTTTCCCACTTAGCTATGTTATAGCAAAAAACGGCTATGTGGAACAAAATTCAGTAAAGTATCATTCTTTGACTGAAAAAGATACCCTTTATATAGAAACAGAAAAAACAGAATTTGAAATTCTATATAGGCTATGTTTTAACCAGCAAGGTAAAAAGAATGTTGTTTTTGAATTGAAAGCGGTAGATGATAGTAGTATTGACTTCGTGCAAAGCTATACAATCAATGGAGTAAAAAAGTTTGATTGTTTTGCCGTGTATGATAATGTGGCAGACGGAAACCGTTTCTTATTCTTTGACTATGAAAATCAAATTGCTTACATAACGCCTACATGTTTTTCCGGTTTCTATCCGATATACAGTTCTGTGGACTTTTCAAAATTGGAAGTCTTATTACGAAATGAACACTCCCATTTGAAACAGCTAAACGACACGTTAAGTGTTGATAGTAACGTGGCTTATGTACCATTTAACTGTAATAATCGAATTATAAAGGCAACTTTTGTTCAATATCCCCAAGCGGGAAAGGGCAATAAATATCTAACAACGAAAGATAGCATCTAACGATGCTCCTTTCTAACCATTAGCTGTAATTAATGACATGAAAATCTATGAGAATAAAATATTGAGAATACTTGGATTTATTTTTATTTGGATTTATGTATTCGGTGTGGGCATTTGCTTTGCTGCAAAATGGTATGCTATTGGAATATCGGGAGCTATCTTATTGGCTGTTTGGTTGAATTCCGGACTTATTGGTGATACCATTTATAAATATAGAGTAAAACAGGCTACAAAACAAATAAAAAGGCATGGAATACAATTATTTGTTGATTTAAACCAATGTAAAGTCACTACACAGAAATGGAATACCAAGAAATCAAGGATGCAAGAGCCTATCTTTCGGATATTCCATACATGGGAAATCCAATTTTGGAATGGTGTCAGTGGCTATTTATTCCCTGACATTTATCATAGTGAACAAATTGTGTCCACTACAATATGCACCGTAACGTACACAACCAAATACAATGGAAAGACAAAAACATTTCGCAGTGATGCAATCTTGAAGGAAAAAGTTTCATTGGAAATGCTATTGCAACACTATGGAATGACGAAGATTTACATAAATCCGAAGAATGACAATCAATATTATTTTGATTTAGATTTTCTAAAATAGATACAGCTAACAACGCAGGATAACGGATAAGCCGTTTCTCTGCTGAACCATTAGCAACTTTTTATTTGTTGCTTAGTAGCGTATGAGGGAATACAATTTGAAAAGTAAAAAAAATTATGAGCTATATTACAGCGGAAAGATTGGGAAAAGTTCTTATATGGGCATGGAACAAGTATGTGAAGAAAACCGCCATTCCTTACAAGAAGATTGACTTTCATTATTCGGATTGGGTCTTTCTCCTGACAGGTCTTGTCTTTTTTGGAATTGTGCTGGGTATTACCCTGCTTCATTTTGCATTTTGGAGAACATAATTCATCGAATATATATGAGTAAAGGAATAAAAAAGACAGATAACTATTTTGAACGAGTGAAGCAACGTGCCAACCGGACGAATTACAGATACTATTTTTTTGACTACCTATATTTCAAGGGAGAGGTTTGGGGCAAGAAGATAGGACGGATGTCAGGTTTTATACTGCTGTTTTGGTATTGGTGGTGGGTAGTAGTTCTGCCCGGCAACTTTCTCCTGATTAACAGTGTACCGGAATGGTCGTCCTTACATCTTGGCTATTTAGGTGCAATGTTTTTGCTTATTTGTATATTTATTCTTGCACGATACAGAAAAGCCCGTGTACAGGCATTGTTGAACCGCTACCGCCGCTCTAAGCATATCAGCGCAGTACAGGCATATTTTCTGTTCCTGCTGCCCTTTGTACTTTTCTTCTTAGAAACATGGCTGTTCGATGAATGGGGTTGGACGGATTGCGTGAGGTGGAACAAATGATATGTCATTCATATATAAAACATCAGATATGGAACAACGGATTACATCATTATTGCTTCCCGCTCCCGAAGTGGAGCTGGAAGCGTCCTGCAAGGAACTGGACGAAAAGGTAACATGGCTGCTGCACAACGGCCGGAAAATGGACAACTACTTGGAACTTGAACCGTTCAGCAAGGACGTGCGGCTGTGCGCCCACGTGTGCGACACGCTCAAAAGCCTGCCGGAAACACCGACACTGGCAGCATACAAGGACTACAAGGCAATCATCATCCTGCTGGGTATATCCACAACACATTACGCCATACTGGACGAACTGGCGGAACAGCACCGCAAGCGGGACGACATACCCGAACTGACCGCCTACTGCGATGCGCTCCACTGGATGCGACCGGGACGGCAGTACCTCTGCAACGTGTACAACACGGTATGCCACGCTTTCCACCTGCTGCGGAGAAACCCGGTAAGGGACAACCGCCTGCTGGTGACGGAAAAGGAGCTGCGCCACGCCGAACGGATGTTGCCGGAACTGGGCAGGCAGACGTTCACCGAAATGGTACGTCTGAAAGGCTACATGGTCTATGATGCCGAGCAACTGGCGGACAAATGCGGCATGGAATACGGCTCGTTCCGGCGAAAGGTAAAGAAAATGACCGGGTACACGGCTAAGGAATGGGTGATAAAGGAACGGGTAAAGGATGTGGAACACTACCTGACGAACACAAACCTCACGCTTACCGAAGTGGCGTTCACCACCGGGTTCGCATCGACATCGAACCTGAACGACTTCTGCAAGGCGTATCTTTTAGATACCCCCGGAGAAATACGCAGAAAAGCGCAGGAAACAAGAAAATGCACAGCTACAAGAACGTAATGTGAAAAATCAAGAATAAAACAGATTTTTTATGCCCGTAACTTTGTGCTTCACAAAAGATAAGCACAAGGTTATGGAACATAAGATACTGTTGGAAACATACTTCGCCGGACTGCTTCAAAAAGTGGAATGGCAGATACAGGAATACGAGGACACCGCAGCGGACACGCTGACGCTCTGCCGCCTGTGCGTGGACTACCTGCAAGAGATACTGGGCGAACTCAAAACCTTTATAATCTCCTACCCGTTCGCCAGCACGGAAGAAGAAATACACTTCTTCAAGGAACTGAAACCGCTTTTAGCAAGCAAAATCATCTATTACAACACCGTTTACAAGATAGAGGTGCGCTTTCCCAGCGGCAGCGAGGACGTGCAGCGGGACTACCTGCTGTCGGAAACCGACCGGATTTCAAAGTCGTTCCAGCGGAACTTGGCGTTCTACCAGTACCACCGCACGAAAGCCACCTACTTGGACAGGCAGTATTTCATGCGTGGGAAGCCTGACATACAAATCATTGTGGACAGTTTCTATTACGAAACAGACCCACAGTTCAGCACCAGTCACGACTTCAAGGTAGCAAAGATTTTAGCCAACGAACTGCTGGAAATATACCTCACCAACCGCCTGCACGAGCTGGAACGCCGGGAACAGCGCAAGCGGGTGAAGAACGGCTTCACGGGAAAGGTGCTGCGCTGGACGGGGACGAAAAGGGCGTTGGTGGAGCTTGTCTATGCACTGGACGCCTGCGGCTGTCTGAACAAGGGAACGGTTGATATAAAGGAGATTGTAGCCTATTTTGAATATGTTTTCGACATCGACCTCGGCGACTTCTACCACACCTACATGGAACTAAAAGCCAAGACCAAAGACCGCACGGGCTTCCTCTCCACCCTGAAAGACAGGTTGCTGCTGCGCATGAGGGAGCAGGATTAGGCAACCGTTCTTTAACAAAATTTATTTCGCCACAGGTGGGTTCGCCTGTGGCGTTTTATTTTTCAGGACACCCGAACTTTGCGGCAAATCAATCAGTTACCATTATGGAAATAATAACATTCGAGTCCAAAGCCTACAAGGAGCTGGACAACAAGATTACCGCCATTGCCGATTACATCTTCAACCACACGGAAACGGCAAGGCAAAGCGAGGAAGATATGTGGGTGGACAGCTACGAGGTCTGCACGTTCCTGAAAATAAGCGAAAAGACCCTGCAACGCCTGCGGGTGTCGGGGACTATCGCCTATTCCAACATCAGGGGACGCTACTTCTACAAGGTCAGCGAGATACGCCGGATGCTGGAAGAACGCCTGATAAGGAGCAACAAGGAGAACATCGACAACCTGATAACCAACCACCAGTTGTATGCTAAGGAAAGAGGAAATCTTAGAAAGAACAAGTAACGGGCTGGCGGTGTTCAAACACTACCTGCCCGGAAACTGGCGCATAGGTCGCAACTTCCTTAACCCGTTGTACGAGGATAGCAAGGCTTCCTGCAACATCTATTTCGACCGCCGGGGCGGTATCTACAAGATGAAAGATTTCGGCAACGACAGTTACAGCGGCGACTGCTTCTTCCTCGTGGGGCAGTTAAAGGGGCTGGACTGCAACCGGGCGGCTGACTTCGTGGAGATACTGGAAATCATCGACCGGGATTTGGGCTTGGGGCTGGCTTCCGGCACCCCGGTTTCCATTCCCCCGGCAACCGTCCGCCGGGCAGAGCCGGACAAACCCGAAGAAACGCCCGAAAAGCCTGTCAAGCCCTACCAGTTCCGGGAACAGAAGTTTCCGCTTGCCGAACTGGTGTACTGGCAACAGTACGGCATCACGCCCGAACTGCTGGAACATTACAAGGTCTGCTCGCTCCGGGAATACAATAGTGAAACGACAGAGGGGAAGCCGTACACCTACATTTCATCGGTGGCAGAACCCATGTACGGCTACAAGGGCAAACAGCACATCAAGCTGTACCGCCCGTTCTCCACGCCCCGCTTCCTCTATGGCGGCAGCTTCGGCGAGAACTATTGTTTCGGACTGGAGCAACTGCCCGCCAAAGGTGACACGCTATTCATCACAGGCGGCGAGAAAGACGTACTTTCACTGGCGGCGCATGGTTTTCACGCTATCTGCTTCAACAGCGAAACGGTGACGATACCGCCCACGCTGGTTTATAGGCTGACGTTCCGCTTCAAGCACATCGTCCTGCTCTTTGACATGGACAAGACGGGCAGGGAAAGTTCACGCAAGCAGGAAAAACTACTGGAAGAATTTGGAGTGAAACGCCTGCTGCTGCCGCTTCCGGGAACGAAAGAGGAAAAGGACATATCCGACTACTTCAAAGCCGGGAACACCCGTGAAGATTTCCTGAAACTGTTTATCGAATTTTTAGACAACCTGTATAGCGACACATTGATTATGCTTAAATCGTGCGAAATAGATTTCAACAACCCGCCCGCCAAAGCGCAAGAAATTATTTCGGCGGGTGACGTTCCGTTAGGGACACAAGGCAACCTGTTCGGCATCACCGGGGGCGAGGGAACGGGAAAGAGCAATTATGTAGCCGCAATCGTGGCGGGCTGCATCTGCCCGGCTGGTGCGGACATAGATACGCTGGGCATACAGATAACCGCCAACGGCAGGCATAAGGCGGTCTTGCTCTATGACACCGAACAGTCGGAAGTGCAACTGTTCAAGAATGTAAGCAACCTGCTGGCACGAGCGGGGCAGCAGGACAAACCCGATGAGCTGAAAGCGTTCTGTCTGACGGGTATGTCACGCAAAGAACGCTTGAACGCCATTGTGCAGAGCATGGATAAGTTCTACTACCAGTACGGCGGCATCCAGTTGGTCGTCATTGACGGCATCGCCGACCTTGTGAAAAGTGCCAACGATGAAGCGGAAAGCGTGGCGGTGATAGATGAACTTTATCGGCTGGCGGGCATCTACAACACGTGTATTCTGTGCGTGCTGCACTTCGTCCCCAACGGTTTGAAACTGCGGGGACATTTGGGCAGCGAGTTGCAGCGCAAGGCGGCTACAATCCTTTCGATAGAGAAAGACGATGAACCCGCCCAGTCGGTGGTAAAAGCCCTGAAAGTAAGGGACGGAAGCCCGCTGGACGTGCCGCTGATGCTCTTTGCATGGGACAAGGAAGCGGGGATGCACGTGTACAAAGGGGAGAAACCCCGTGAGGAAAAGGAGAAGCGCAAGGAAAGGGAACTGGTGAATGTCGCACGTGACATCTTCGGGCGGCAGACACGCATCACCTACATAGACCTTTGCGAGCAGTTGCAGCAGGTCTTGGACATCAAGGAGCGCACCGCAAAGAGCTATATCCGCTTCATGCGGGAAAGGGACATCATCACCAAAGACACGGCGAACCAAAGCTGTTTTGTCATAGGTTCATATAATCTTCAAAGGAACACAAGCTGCCCGTAGGCGTATGGGCTGAACTTGTGTATTTTTAGGTGCTTGTGTCCTGCCCTGTTGTGAAACACGGCAGGATTTTTTCTGTTTGCACGTGAAAATTCAGGGTATTTGCTTAACTTTGCAGAAGTTACACGAAAAAAGTAACGGCAGTTGGACGGCGGTTGCCGGAATATTGCCTTTATATATAACATATACGTTCGCCGAACGTCCCAAAGTAGAAAACTGGCACTTTTCAAAATGTGGGGATATTCAGCGCAGGATATGCTATGCGTTTGTCATAGCGTGGCTGCACTGTTTCCACATTTGGGTATGCCAGTACCTCTACTTTGAAACAGCGTCATGCCACGCTTTCTTTTTAGGTGGCGGCTAACGTGCAAAGACAGTAGGGATTTATATCACTTTAATACCTGACAATATGGAACAAATCAAAGCGCACATCGCCGTATCGCTGGACGGGCATACCGCCACGCCGGACTATGAACTGGACTGGATGCCCCGTGAGGTCAAGGAACTGGCGGCAAGGGAACACGCCGCCGCAAGCTGCCTGCTTATGGGGGCGAACACCTACAACTACATCTTTGAACACTGGGGCGGGTGGCCGCACAAAAGCAAGCGGTCTTTTGTGGTGTCACACTACGACACCAACGTGACGCCGGACTGCGGCGTGGAGTTCCTGACCGAAGAACCGCTGCAAAGAATTTATGAATTGAAACAGGAAACCGCCATGCTGGTGGTGGGCGGCGGCAAGCTGCTTACTTCATTGATTAAAGCCGGGTTGTTGGACATCCTGACAATATACACCGTCCCAGTCATGGCGGGCAAAGGCATCGGCTTTATCGGGGAAACATTCGGCTCACATTGGAAACTCTCGGAAAGCAGGGTGCTGGATAACGGGGTGGTCTGTTCGACCTACCTGTTTGGCGGGAGCGTATAAAAAATGCGCCCGGTTCCCGCCGGGCGCAACCACTAAAATTTCAATTATTATAAGTTGTAAAACCTATCACAATGAAATTTCAGCGGCAAAGATAGGCTATTTCTTCGGTTTCGCTTTCTTTTCGGGGAATGAAAAACCGATATTGAATTGCTCGTCCAGCACCAGCGAAGCATCGAAAGCCTTGCCGTTCTTGCCCTTGAAGCCCTTGATTAGCCCGGTCTTGCGTTTCGTCACCAGCTCGATAATCTGCTTGTCGGAAAGCTGCTTGTCGCACTTGTTGCGGAATATGGTAAGCGTGCAGTCCACGTTGGAACACTTCGCCACTTTCGGGTAGAACAGGATGCGCCCGTTATTGCATTTGGGACAGGAACAAGTTTCGCCATTGGCGACAGACAACTGCACCGATAGCAGTTCCGCCGTGATTTGCGTTGCGTACACCTCGATACCCTTTCGGAACGTGTCAGCATCCATACTGCCCGCTTCTATCTTGGCAAGGGCGGTTTCCCACATACCCGTCATTTCGACATCGGCAATCTTCTTGTCCCTGACTATCTTGTAAACGGCAAGCCCCTTGTCGGTAGGCACAAGGTTCTTCTTCTCACGCACGATGTACTGGCGGGTGAACAGCGTTTCGATAATCGCCGCACGGGTGGCGGGCGTGCCTATCCCGGCATCTTTCAGGCTGGCTTTCAGCTCGGCATCTTCCAGTTCCTTTCCGGCGTTCTCCATTGTGGCAAGCAGGCTGCTTTCCGTGTGCAGCGGTTTCGGCTTGGTCTGCTTCTCCAACAGTTCCACGTTGGAAATCGGCAGGCTTTCGCCCTCTTGGAGCGGCGGCAGGCTGGCGGCTTCTTCATCCCCGCCCGTTTCCTGTTCGCCGAACACGGCACGCCACCCAGTTACTTTCATCACAGACCCTTTTACCGTGAAGTCAGTATCTCCAGCCGACAATATGGCGGTGGTAACGTCTTTCACGCACTTGCCCGAAAAGGCTTCCAGCATACGCCCGGCTACCAGCTCGTAAACCGCCCGCTCGTCTTTGGAGAGTTCGCCGGGCAGGTTCTCAGTAATGATTAAGGCGTGGTGGTCGGTCACTTTGCCGTCATTCACGCTGCGGCGGTTCAGGGGTGTGCCGTCCAGCCCGGCGGCATACCCGGCGAAGCGGGGGTATTGCCCTAACAGGGCGACACGCTCCGGCATTTCATCGAAAACGTCCTCCGATATATAGCGGCTTCCGGTTCTCGGGTAGGACATCACTTTCTTTTCATACAGGCTTTGCGCTACGGAAAGCGTCTTGTCAGCCGAAAAGTTCAGCTTCGTGTTCGCTTCCTTTTGCAGCGTGGTAAGGTCGTACAAAAGGGGCGGTTCTTGGTTGGCTTCTTTCCTCTCAACGGATTTCACGGCAAGTTGTCCGGCATCCTTAACCCGTTGCAGGGCGGCTATGGCTTCGGGCTGCTGTTCCCACTTGGCGGTCGATTGGGCGGTGAAACTTATTCCCCCGCTGGCGGTCGCC
>NZ_RAYG01000059.1:0-7473 GCF_003670185.1 Parabacteroides sp. CH2-D42-20
TGTCGACGCCAAATGAAAAAGCTAAATAAAATCAGTTGAAAAAGCTAATTAAAAAGGCTTCATGACCAGTTGTGTTTTTTGTAATTGCTAAATAGATTACAATATTATTTTAGACAAAAAGATACGGCGCATCATACTTCAAGCAGATGCGCCGTTTATATCTTATATTTGAACTGAGAGGATAAAAGTGGAGAATATCATCTTCTTTTTTGTAGCTTTTGCTCGCTAGAGAACTTGTACGCTTTGTTGAGATAATTATAAAAGGTCTTTTCTGATATGCCGTATATCGGCCAGATATAACGCCTCCAAATCTCCCGGTTACTCAACCCGCTCCTTGAGTACTCATCATAGATGCCATTGACCTCTATCACGCGTTTCTCATAACTATTCCCATTCGGGATATTATTATCTGTTTTGCTGGACATTGTCTACTTCCATGTGTTTTTATGTGAAGAATAAAAGCAAACCGGGCTGATTTGAAGGATTCAAGCCAGCCCGATAAGGGAGGTCGGGGCGATCTTACGATCGCCCCCCAACCGATACGCAAATATACAAAATAAAGTTTGAATGCACTCAGATAATTGTACTTATTATCGCCCCTAAAGCCTTATCCCTTATAGGCAAGGCGATGAAACGCTTGTCGAACCCGACAATAGTCCCCCGTTCTTCCGGGTCATTCTCCTTGGAATACAAGAATACATCACCATCGGCTTTCATTACCTCCTCCTTCTGGAAGCAAAATGAGCAGAATGTGTCTGTGTCTGATTTTTCGGCAGAAAAAGGCTTCTTTTTTAGAGTGACTGAATCATATATTGGTGTTATAGAGGTCTGTAATACATTGAATCCTGCAAACCGCTTTGGTTGTCCGTCAATAATATCTGTCAAATCTTTAAACGCTTTTATATCGAAAAGAATCAGGTCTGATACATGTTTAGGGTTTAATACGAGATAACGATCCTCAAAAGGTATATTCACATCATCAAAACATTCTTTCAGACTTAGTATATCTTCTACGGAAAGTCTTTTTCGCTTTCCTGATGTATCACCTGTTGTTGATATAACCGGTGTGTATTCTCCATCTTCCGCCGGTGCAAATGCATGTGCAGCCTTTTCTGCCGTTTTTGCTCGTAATTGGCTACGATGCCCCATCAATACCGATTCTAATTGATCATAACTATATTCTATCACTTCTGGACGGCGTACCAAGGTATTTTCAGTTTCAAATAAATCTAACTCAATACGAATTGGTTTATCTACCCGCTGTGATACCTTAATAGGGTATGTGGTATTATTTACCAACACTTCAGGGTCTACTCCCACCTCTGCCATATTAATAGCGTTGTTGTCTACTAGACTTGAAAAGTCTTTTACATAATTCAAAAATGAACTGTTAGGATAAAAATTCTTAACTAGTTGTCTTACCCATACTTCTTTGTTTAATGTACTCATAATCGTAAATATTATTTATTGTTTGATAATTCTTTTTTTACTAATTCATCATATAAAGAGGGGTTGTTTCTTAGCTCATTTGGAGCATTTTTTCTGTAATCGTCTAATGTCCACTCATGTTTCAATTTTACCCCGCCCTTGTCATATTCTTTGTTTATTATATCCATAGGTTTGAACATTACTGGAGCTTTATTTATCATAGACTTGAATACGTCTAAATTCTTCATTGCTAGTTTCTGCATGTCCCCAAATATAAAATCAGATGAATAGGTTCTGAATTTATCCTTATTAGAATCCACAAATGACCTGTATTCTTTTTTTTGAGTATCTTCGTATAATTTACGTTTAGAGGCGATGAACCTTGATAATTTTAACGGATGTTCCAGGAATATCTCCTCTAACTCGGCAATCTCTTCTTGTTGAATAATGCCATCTAAGTGTGCCATATGCAAACACTCCTTTACATATTTTTCGGTAGGCGATAATCCCTTTAACGTGTTAATGCCCGATAATACATCATCAATAGTTGCCGTATCCGGCAATCCTAACGCTTGTAGTAACGATTTAAAATCCTGTTCATTCATTGTCTTTTGATTTATTGATAGTTTTAAATAGGTGGGTAAATCCACCGGATTATTATCATAATACAGTTGTACGGCATTCTTATTACTAGGTATGTCACAAATAGAAACCTCTACCAATTCACAAGAAACCACAGTTCTAACATTATTTATTAATTCTATTACACATTTTTCTATACCAATACTGGCTCCATTTAGAAAACCTGATTCTACTTTTTCTTTAATGGTCTTCCCTGGTTCGTGGACATCATCAAAAACAGGTGTTCCATAAAATTTTATGTTTTCCACTCTTAATTTATCCCAACGGCCCACAATCCCGTTTGAGCGGTCGTGCATGTATAACATGATGGGATTTTTAATGAAACGCTCCATGTTAATTCCGGATGTCTTGACTACTAATCCTAAACTATTTAGACTTTCGTCACTCAATAGAAACTCTCTCATATTTTTTTCTCTTTTGTTTTGTTAGTTTGTTTAATTCGCTTTGAATCAATGAGCATATCTCAAAATTTTCAGTAACTAAAGCTACTTGAAGTTTCTCAGATAGGAAACGTATTTTTTCAGTCTTGTTTTGTTTATTCAAGTAGCTTTTATACATTCCTTCAAACTGTCTATGAGTTTTTTTCAACTCTGATAATTCTTGCTTGTCTATATCTTTCTTTACTGTTCCCCGGGATTTACAGAATAGATTAAGTGTTGCAGCATTCATTTTATTATCCTCAAATGAATCTCCATAAATAATACCCATCTTATAAGCTAAGTGCCATATACTTTTAATCATACGCTTCTTTTCATCTGTATGTAAAAGATAATTTATCAGTTGTTTGGCTTCTGTCATGGTCAAATCTCTACAACTATCTGTCCTGCCATCTGAAAAGCCTAGAACAATATTTTCCTTTTGGCCTGCCAATCCAAATTTGCTTAATAAAGTATGTATCATTTTAAGCTGCTTGGGGGTTATTCCTCTGTTATTCATCATCTTTTGTACTAATAAAGATTGTATTCCAATTAAAATCGAGCCTCTTAACAACCATTTCTTTTACTTTATACAAGAAATGCCTATAACCTAGAAAGTTTCGACAATCCTTTATAATCTTGCTATTACCCACAGTGATGGCATCAAATTGTGTATCCTCATTAGAAAAGAAAGTTACAACTTTACAAAGTTTGCCTTCTTTGTTGACTGAGAAAGTAACTATGGCATTGTCCATACCTTCCAAGATAGTACCTACATTTTTAAAATCAGGACTTAAACTATTAACTGTATCCATTTTTATCATAACTCCTCCTTCATTATTTTTTCTAGATAAATTTCATTCATCAAATCCCCGAAACGTTTCTTTCGTTTCAGTTCCTTTATACGGCCGGGGTCATCAATCCCGTTAGCTCTGCATATTTCTTCGATTTCTTTCGGCTGTAATCCTATGAATGAGTGCCAAAGGTTTATACGGCGTAAAAATTCCGGAATGCCTTCTTTTTCTTTGGCTGCCATCTTTAACAGGTTGTCTTTGAAATAAGGCATCCCGGCTAAAATTACCCCGCAATTGCCTTTTATTTTATCTCTAAGCACATGCAGGTAAAGAATCATTGTTTGGTTTAGTTTCCCCGCTTCATCAATGATTATCAGCGGATTTTCCAACTTGTTTAGTTCATCAGCGGCACGATTGATCATCTCGTTCAGGTTGCTTTCAAACGGATAGGCCAGTTCACGAAGCAAGGCTAAAAAGAATTGCCGGGGATTCATTGTTTTATCATAGCAGATATAAAAAACATTCTTCCGGCGGCTGTATGCGCTGATGGCTGTTGTTTTTCCCATTCCGGTATCAGCTATAAGCCCAACCATAAAATGATATTTACGCGCTTTATCACATATTTTGAATGCAGATACAAAATCAGTCGTGGAAAACAGTTCATCAACCATGTTCCTGTTACAGAAGTTCCAGATATTCATCAACATGCCTTTAGACAGCTTATCCCACTTTTCATTCTCCAGATTGGATAATGTAGCGTCACTGATACCGGATTTTACGCCAAATTCACATTTGCTGATCCCCTTTTCTTTACAATATTGGTTCACAGCCTTTTTAATCTCAACCTTTTCAGGTACATTTGCAACCGAATTTTTCATTTATTCCTGTTCTTTATGGACTGGATTACAGCCCGGTACTACCACTAATAGTACCGGGTTTTCATTCGTCCTCGTTTAAATATTTATTTATGTCAAATTCTCTGATTTCTTTTTCTGTAGCCAACATTGGGGATTCTCTCCGTTTTCGGCTCTTCTTCTCATCCTTGCCGTATGTCTGAACCTCACTGAATACGGGGATATTCGTCACGTAATCGAGGTTTACCCCCAAACGGGCCGCTTCCTGTGCTAGCATTCCGTTCTCCTTGAATTCTTCTATGATATTCTTTGGGGTCAGTTTAGCGTTCATGGCATAGGCCGCTTCCGGATCGATGGCCTCGGCTTGCCGGGCCAACTCGGCCTGTTGCCGTTTAAACGCCGTTTTAATGCCATTTATACGCCCCTTGTTCTTATTCAGAATCTCTATATCCTCATCGGTCTGGTTGGTGTATGCGCCATGCGCATATCTCTTTTTAGGAACACTACCGATCAACCTATCTGTCTTTAGGTCAAATAGGTATATTTGATCAAAGTCCATGTATCTCACGTTCACCTTTTTATTATTCAGTGTCAGGTATTGTTCCTTGTTCAACTGGAACTCATATACGGCCTTCTCCCTCTCAATATTGATTTGACCTTGGCGAACGGTATAAGGGGTTGGCTGCACGAATAACTTCAAGCGGCCTATCTCATCAATCGGGATGCCATTGTTCTCTAACGTTTGATGTGTCTCAATCGGACTTTGTCCTGTCTTACCTACCTTTGTGTTATACTCTTCCACCAAATGTATGGCTATCAGCTTGATTTGCTCCTCCGTAAGAAAAGTTCCGGCCTTTGTATACTTATCTACCAGTTCTTGCGCTGTACGCCCATTCGTACGCCGGGTCTTGATCCCTTCACCGATATAACCGTACATAGGCTTGCAAAATCTTGTACCGAATGTTCCAAAACTTCGTTCTATCAATGATTTATATCGGGGGTTCTCACTGATTGTCCATCTGCTTCCCATCTTTTCGATCTTCCCCTTGAAATAATCAGATTCCTCTGTTTTGTTAAACGAATGGTTATCCGCAAGAATCTCCAATGGCAATGTGTTAGTTGTCTGGACAGCGTTCTCAAGCCCTTTGAGTATTGTCTTCGTATTCTCGCTGAAATCAATGTAATAACCAACAATACGCCCAGAGCAAGCGTCCATCACGGAGAATAGGGTGAGAGTCTTGTAGTTCTCCATATAAAAAGGCAATCTCCAACCATCGATCTGCCATTGGTCTCCCGGGTTTGTGGCCCGGATGATCCCGGCGTAGGGCAATTGGCTGATACCTTTATCAAGTCCATATCGCGTTGGATAAACGGTAGGTAACACTTTGTACATATAAGTCTTGACCCATGATAAAGAGGGTGATTTATAACCATGTTCTCGGCACAACTCACAAACCTTGTCATGTATGAATTGGGCTGAGTACGCCTTGCCGGACGAAAGAGCGTCTAGGACCCATTTTTTCAAAACCGGGCCATATTCCTCATCACGGCCTCCACGGTGATCTATCACATTGTTTTCGATACCGCTCTCCTTAATATTCTTGATTGCTTGACACATGCGCACATAAACGTATTTTTCCGGGTATATCTTAGAGAATGCCTCATGAAGCTCACGAAGCTTGGGACGTTTCCGTACAGAAATGAATTCATCATATATTTCCATCACAACTACCCACACGGCATGAAGCTTGGCGTATCTCAATGCTTTTTCATCATTGCCTACCATATCTTGATAATACTCCAAGTACTTGATAAATCCTTTTTCGTATGCGCTATACATCTTGTTGTAGTATCCTTCTGATATTGAGACAGTCTTTTGAATTTCTATGCTTGATAGAATTTCGTCTTTACTTGGTAGCTTGGATTTTGTGCTATCTGGGATATGATCATAGGGGACATAAATAGTGTCACCCATGCGCATTTTAGCAAGTAGATTTCTTTTACTCCATTGCTTAATAGCTTCCTTGCCAATGCCTTTATCAATAAGCCATTGATAAGATACATAGACACTTTGATTATATACTCTTAATGAATTCATTGGCTATTAGCATTTTGCTCTCTTCTTCCTCTTTCAGATATTTACACTCAATTAAGATGGCATCTTCTATTCGTTTGTTTGAACCTCGACCATTGATGTAGTTGCAAACCGCAGCAGATGTAATACCCAGTTTACTAGCGATCTTTGTCAAGGTTCCATAAGGAAGCCTCTTTTTGATTTCTTTTCTAATTTCCACCGGTAATGCCATAAATTCACTATATTTGCTTTAATTTGTGTTTAATTCCGATGCAAATATAGTTAATACCGATATATAAAACAAGTTTTATGAAAGAAAATATAGTTAATTACGATACTGAGTTGAATAATAGGGTCAAGTATATAAGAAAAGAGAGAGGCTTAACACAAAAAGATTTTGCGGAGAGTTTAGGAATAAAACAAGCTACATTATCAGATATAGAAAGATGCAAGATAGGTGTTAGTACAAATCTCGTTAGTAAGATAATCAAAACCTATGATGTAAATCCAGAATGGCTTATGACAGGACAGAATGGAATAAAAACAGTTAATACCGATAATGACTCTTTCAAATATTCCATTCCCCCCAATTCTATTGAAGGAAAATCTTTGATTACAAATTTCGAATATATCGATATAGAGAATCAATTAAACAAGCTGATCAATGTTAATGCCGGATTGATGCAAGGATGCTTTATGGATATTTTGCATAAATTACTATCTCTAGCATTTGAAAATATTACAGACGAAGAAGAAATGGAAGTAGTAGGTAAAGAGAAAATGTTTGCAGAGCAGTTTAGCTCTTATATAAAAAAGCCGGACTACTATAAATTAGAAATAGAGGATAAGTTTAAAATTTTATGGGATCAGCATGATGTACAAAGCAAAATGCTACTCAAGGTTATTAAACTAATAGATATTTTAGAAAGAAAGTCATTAGAGGTAGAACAATAAAATAACGGTAGGTACATTTGCGTTCAATATTATGTACCTATTGGATGTACCGATTATGTACCTACCATTGAGTTTTTGCCCCTTTCAAACTTGAAAAACACAACCAAATTCAACTAAAAAGTAAAGTTTTCACTCTGAAAACAGGCAAAAATATGGGGTTCGTGTAAAGTAAAAGTAAATGAGTGTAAAGTAATTAGCATTTACAATAAACTAATCTTTTCCTTTTTACTTCCTTCAACATTCAGATATTCAACAGGTTTTCAAAAATATTCCAATCAACATCTATTTAGCTTATTCAAATACCCCCCACA
>NZ_RAYG01000060.1:0-6584 GCF_003670185.1 Parabacteroides sp. CH2-D42-20
TCCGAAGAACTAAATCACTTTTCCGTTCAATATTTATTAATTATTATAAATATCTTAATAAATTATAGAACATACAACCTATGTAAACATCTGTTATGTCTAATTGTACTATTTACAGCAAGCATTTTATTTTAATGGCTGTACGGCAAATATAAAGATATATTTGCAATAAACAAACATATTGACAATAAAAATAAACTTACACGAAACTTTGTCAATACGGATTATTTTAAGTTATATGTTAATTTAATACATTCTAGTATTAATATATAGTATTAATATGCAAATTATTTTTAACTCAATCCCGCATCAATGCTAGGAAGTAACACCAAAGTACCTTACCCTCATGAAGTTCTTCGGAGACTAAGGTGTTTCATAAATACTATCTAATGTATTTAAATAAAAAAAGAGTATCTAATAAAGATACTCTTTAGATATATGTGAATAGAGTGACCTATTTTGATTTTTATAGGCTTTTCGGAGGATATAATGCGTCCCACCACTCCGGTTGATCTTTCAACCACTTAGCAAACCATGCGTAAATCGTGTTATTCCACAAGATACGTTTGTCGTAATCCAGTATATGGTGGTTCTCTCCTTTTACCTGAACAAACGCTGTAGGCTTACCCAATAATTTTAATGCGGTAAACATCTGGATGCTCTCTCCAATCGGAACATTCGTGTCTGCGGTTCCATGTAAGAACAAGATCGGGGTATTGATCTTGTCCGCATTAAACAGCGGACTTTGTAAAGTGTACATATCCCGGGCATTCCATGGATAACTGTTAGCGCTAGCCAACGAGCTGTATGAATATCCCCAGTAACCTTCTCCCCAATAGCTGGTGATGTCGCTGATTCCCGCGTGAGACATGGCCGCCGCGAATATATCTGTTTTTGTTTGTAGGTATTGAGTCATGAAACCTCCGTATGAAGCCCCCATGCAACCGATTTTCTTCGTGTTGACAAAAGGATGCTCCTCACAGAACTTTTTCGTGCCTTCGATGATCTCGTCAGCGGTAAGTTTACCCCAAGCGTTGACATGGCGTGCGGAGAACTCTTGGCCGAATCCAGTCGCTCCACTGGGTTGTATGATGTAGACGATGTACCCTAAGCCGGCGTATACATGCGAAGGATAACGGCTTTCCATCACCCGGGCCGTAGGGGTTGTTCCTCCGTAATAATTCACGATCATCGGATATTTCTTGGTCGCGTCAAAATGAGGAGGGAGATAGAAGCGGCCGTAAATCGTATCCCCTTGGGCGGAAACGAAATTCCAATCTTGCACTTCTCCTAAAGTGACGTCTCTCAAGATCTCTTTGGAGAGATCGATCAAGCAGGAAGAGGCGTCGTTTTTCAAGTTATAGGTATAAAGCCTTTGGGAATTGGAAGCGCTTAATCCGAAATAAACCATTTCGAAAGCTTGATTGGCGATGGAGTAATCGGAGATGACATCTTCCTTGGCTTGAAGTTGCTTAATCTTTCCGTTGGACGGGTTTAGACTATACATGCGAACACGGTCCTTATCTTTCGCCGTGATATAGATTTGTTTATCGAGGGCGTTCCACTCGTAGGAATCGACAGAGGGGTCAAAATTTTTCGTAAGCGGCTTTATACTTTTATCTGCTATATTGTATAGGAATAATTGCCCGTCGCTCGTATTCGATGTCTGTCCTTCTTTGATCTTTAATCCGATACCATCGAAAGCCTCTCCAGACGCGTCAACGAGTAATTGGGTGGCATCCGGGGAGAAAACGGCACGGCTTACGAATTTCTCACCTTTTATAAGGGTATCCACATGCATGGTTCGTAGATCCATCTTATATATATATGTACGTGAGAAAGGACGCTCCGTTAAATTCGGTTCCCTGCGACTGAATAGCAGATAGTGGCCGTCTTGAGATATATCGTTGATGTAAGTAGAAGTATGTCCATAGGTGAGCCGTTGGAACAATCCGGTTCGCAGGTCATATTTATGGATAAACATACGGTTTCTCCATCCCGGTTGGCGATCATCCGGCACCAGTATCTCTTGGATCTCTTTTCGTTCTTGCGGTCCTTTCTCCCGTATGGAGAATAATAGATAGTCCTCGGTAGGTCCGAAACTGAAAGAACCCTCGGGCAATTGGCAGGCAAGGATGTTCTCCTTTTTGCTGGTAGGGTCTAAGGTCACCAATTCCGTGCCTTTCATCCCTTTCCGGGTGTAATAGGCCAGATTGCTTTTAGGCATCCAGCGTAAGCTCTGTCCGTTCTCAACCAATACGGAACCGGTAGCCTTGTCTAGTATCTGGGTAAATGAGGACTGCTTTCCGCCGGGATAGGTTTCTTGATAGGAGACGATAATGAATTTTCCATTCGGGGACAGGCTGGCGGATTGGATGCGTTTACCATCAAATACATCACTTAATGTATAACGTTTCTCCGGATTGATGGTCGTGGTTACCACTGCGTCTTTTTCCGGGTTGAATGAGGCTTTTAAGGCATTCTCTTTGTGGCTCTCAGATAAATATTTAATTACGATTTCATAGCGTCGCGGCTCCAAGGTCAACGAGGCTTCTCCTTGGGTTAGTTTTGTGAGTTGTCCATCCACGTAGACTTCTGAAATCTCAGGGCCATTGATCCTTAAGGTGCCTTTTGTATAGCGGTCACTATTCAGGTAGAAGGAAACCAAATGTAGCGCGTAGGAAGAGGCCGAGGTTGGCAAGGTCAGCTCTCCGGAAGACGCCGCGTCAAGGGTTTGTCCGCTTTGGGAAAGGTTGCAGAAAGGAACAGTCGTGTTCAATAGTTCCTTGTCTGAGAATCTCTTACTGTTTACATCCAGGCTATCTGCCAAGAAGGGTTTCTTCACCTCGTAAGGGCCGGCATAATTATAATGTCGCACGACAACCTCATCCGCCCATAGTGAGCAACAGGAGCATAGGGCTGAAAGAATTAAGATGTTTTTGTTTATCATGATATTTATTATTTAGTATAAGATAAGAAAGCGAGATGGCAGGTATCTCTCAGCCATCTCGCTGTATCATTATCTTATAAGATTTCTATCTCATCTACGAACAAGAATGCGGGACTTCCGGCGCCACCGTGCCATTTCGGTAGTTTGCCGCTGTTGATGATAACCTCGACATAGCGGGCCTTTACCGGGGCGAAGGATATCTCTTGGGGATATAATCCGTCCTTGTCGTTTTGGGTCAGCTCCGGGATTTTCTTGGAAGCTACTTCCTTGAAATTCTTGCCATCATCGGATACCTTTACGGTTACGGCGGAGGCGCCCATGATCCAGTCACCTTTCACCACATTCGTATTGAAAGATACCTTTTGGATTTCGGTTGGTTCCTTTAGATCGATCGTGGCGTCAAGGTCTTTTCCTTGGAAACCCAGCCAATGGCCGGTCTTGTAATTACTACCTCCGCGCAAGCCGTCTACCAATACCTGTGCCCCATTGAAAACGTAGCCTCTGCTGGGCTGCTCTTTCAAGGTGATGGGCTTCATCGTCGCTTTGTTGAAGAAGATCTCCTCGGAGAAGACGCGGCTCGTACCGTTCGGACGGACAACGATCGCCTTGAATTCGCAATCTTGGTTGATCTGTACCGGGCCTTCATACTTGATGCTGGCGATCGTAGGATCGCTACCGTCTACCGTATAATAGATATCTCCTTCACCCAGCTTCGTCAAGGCTATGTCAAGCGTTCCGTTCTCCGTATTGGTGGTCAGGGAGGCGTTAATATCGAAGATATGCTTTCCGTAATTATATCCCAAGCGATCGTAAAGTTGTGTCATGCGGGCCACACGGGGCAGGAACGTCTGATAATCTTTCTTGGACGGATCGCTCCACTGGATATCGGCTACGGCGTCGATACGGGGCATGATCATGTATTCCACCTGCGAGAAGGTCGGGATATATTCCGTCCAGAGGTTGGCTTGCGCCCCGATCACGTACTTCTGGTCTTCAGGAGAGATACCGGCTGTCGGCTCAAAAGAATATACTTTCTCTAACGGCAAGTAACCACCGATAGCATCGGGCTCAAGATCCGTATCCGCTGATTGATAGTAATCCAGATATACATATGTATTCGGTGTCATGACCACGTTATGCTTTTGCTTGGCGGCCTCGATACCTCCATCCATGCCTCTCCAGCTCATTACCGTGGCATTCGGGGCCAAGCCTCCTTCTAGGATCTCGTCCCAGCCGATGATATGGCGTCCTTTGCTCTCCACGAATTTCTCCATGCGGGAGATCACGTAGCTTTGCAAATATTCCTCGGCGGAATGTTTCTTGTCCCCCTTGATACCTTCCGCCTTGATGCGAGCTTGGCATTTCGGGCATTTCTCCCAACGTACCTTCGGGCACTCATCACCACCTACATGGATATATTCGGACGGGAAAAGATCGATGACCTCGCTCAATACGTCTTCTAGGAATTGCATTGATTTCTCGTTTCCGGCGCAGATCACGTCGTCGGCTACTCCCCATTGGCCCCATACGTCATAAGGGCCTCCGGTGCATCCAAGTTCCGGGTAAGTAGCCAAGGCTGCCAATTGATGTCCCGGCATATCGATTTCCGGGATGATCGTGATATGGCGTTCGGCGGCATAGTTGATGACATCGCGAATCTGGTCTTGTGTATAGAAGCCCCCGTATTCCTTTCCGTCATATGTTCCGGAGTTATGGCCGATCACGGTTTCCTTGCGTTTAGATCCGATCTGTGTCAATTCCGGATATTTCTTGATCTCGATACGCCAACCTTGGTCATCGGACAGATGCCAGTGGAACGTATTTTGGTTGTGCAAGGCAAGGATATCGAGATACGTTTTTACCGAATCCACGGGGAAGAAATGGCGGCTGACATCCAGCATCATGCCTCTATAGGCAAAACGGGGATAGTCGTTGATGGTAGCTGCCGGTAATTCTACGTTCATCCCTTGGGCCGTGGCCGGGATCGATTTACGTAATGTCTGGATACCATAAAATACGCCGGCATCCGTACTTCCGGCGATCCGTATCCCGTTATCGCTAACGGTCAGTTGATATCCTTCCGGATTCTGGATGCTTTGGTCGATAACGAGGCTGATCCCCTTACCGGGCTGGCCAGTAGCGGTTGCTAATTCATAGCCCGTGATTTCCTTGATATAAGAAGCGAGGAACTCGGCGTTCTTCTTCATCTTATCATTGCCCTCCGGATAAAATATCTTCGTGGATGGACTTAGGACGAAAGGATTTCCGTTCGTCAATGTTACTTCTTGTGGCAAAGGCACTACTCCGTAATCTCCTTTTACGGCCTTACCACCGGAGCAAGCGATCATTCCCGTGCAAAATGTCAGGACGAGCGCTAGTTTGCTTAGGCTGTTCATGTGTTTAGAGTTTAGAATGTAAAACAATAATTGATTCAGTATCACCGCCCAAAGATAAATAGAATTAGCCGTTTTATCTAATGCTTTTACACTTTTGATGCGATAACCTTAGGGATTTTGTCTATATATATAGACTATTTATCAACTGGTGCATGATCGTCCACCAGCCGTTGCATGATCATCCAACAGTTGGTGGACGATCATGCAACGGCTGGTGGATAATGAATACTTCTATAAGAAATGTCTAAGAAATATGGAAGAAACACCTAAGGTCTAAAGGGAAAAGGGCTAGGGACTAAGGGAAAAGAAACGTCTTCTTGAGAGGTATTTCCTTGTCTTTCTTATAATATGTATTCACACGTTTTACGGTTGTGCAGCGGATGTAAGCGTCATGGCAGTAGATGAGCGCTTGCCCTTTTCGGGAGGCTTCAGCAAGCATGCGCAGTTTCTCGTTGTATGACGTGATCGGATACGTATCGTAAGCCGAGATCCATTCCGGAGATACGCTGGCTACAAGGGGGATAACATCCCCGGCAAAGACAAAAGTCCGGTCCTCCGTATGGATATAGGGAACAATTTGTCCCGGAGTATGCCCATCGTACAGGCGTAGCTCTATAGTGGGGCAAATCGATGTGTCGGCATCTAGCAGCCGTAAGGAATTAGCGTCTGCGACGGCTTGCATATTCTCGATGAAATAGGAATCTCTCTCCAAGGCGTTCGGATGAAGGAAATTCTCCCATTGCTTGCGGCTAACCCAGTGGTTTGCATTTGGGAATGAGAGAAATAAATGTCCGGTAGATTCATCCTTTTGCGTGGTATAACCGCAATGATCGAAATGGAGATGGGTGAGGACAACATCCGTGATTTCCTCCGGTTGAATTCCCCGGTTTCGTAGTTCCGTGCCGAGGTCTACCAAGTTGAAGAAGCGGTAATAACTTAGTTGTTTTAAGTGTTTATTTCCCGCTCCGTTATCCACTAGGACGATGCGTCCGTCATCTGTTTTTATGACAAGGCTACGCATGGCTAGCACGCAACCATTTGTCTCGTCGCTCGGATAGCGACGGCTCCAAGCGCTTTTAGGAATGGCCCCGAACATGGCGCCTCCGTCGGCGTAGAAGTAGCCGGTATCGATGATTTGTAGTTTCATGGTTTCTGCATTCTTTCTTTGGGGGAGTAAAGGTATGGTTTTTATCATACTCAATAGTATAATAAATGTGAAAATGACTGGTTTAAACGTT
>NZ_RAYG01000061.1:0-6340 GCF_003670185.1 Parabacteroides sp. CH2-D42-20
AAGTGTACTTGCCAATAGTAAGTAATACAATATTATTTTTATAATTTTCATGTTTCGCACTATTGTTATTAATGGTTAGAAAGGAGCATCGTCAGATGCTATCTTTCGTTGTTATAAACTTAATTGTTCTTGCTCACTTACATTTTCGTTTATTAGTCTGCACATATATTCTTGCAGGCAATAATTATATATTTCAGCAGTAAGTAATGATTTTATATATTCCACATTTTCATATATGTATTTCATTTTATAAGCTAATATTTCAAAGGGCATATCTTCGTTATTATATGTAGCCATTATCTGCCATAAATTTGAAATCGTTTGGTTTATGTCATTATCTTGGCACTGTTTATGGGCTTCCATATTCTGATATTTATAGATGTAATGCTCTGTGTATGCTGGAATGCGATATGTTTCATGTGTAAAGCCAGTTCCGCCCCCGGCAATACATCTTAACATATCATTTACACAATAGAATATTTTGTTTAACGTCTTACGTTCACAACGATAGTGTTTCCTATTATTGGCATTGAACTGTGCATACCATATACAATATAAGTCAAATCCAGTTTCTCCATAGAAATAACCTTGCAATGAAGTATATTGTTGGCGGTATAATGTATCGGGATAAACCGCTGCCGAGTTTGCAAACAATCTTTCCGCATCTTCTTCTATATAGCGGTACTCTTTCTTACTTTGTTTACGGAATTTATCAATATTGAGTATATCATCTTGTATGTTACGTTCACACAGAGTTTTACTACAAGAGCACCCCATTACCACGAAAATGGCAAGAACAAATAGTACTATGTTTGCAATACGATACATATTGTTTATAATGGTTTGCAGGGAACGGCTTGCCGTTATCCTGCGTTGTTAGCAACCTCTTTAATTCTCACCTGATATTTTTGTAATTGCCATTTTTTATCAATCAACAAATATGTTGCGGACAATTCGTTTTTAGAATCGTCTATTATCCAAGTTAAATCTTGAACTTTAATACCTTGCTCATTGTCTGCAAATCTTTTCTCTTTCGGATTGCCAAATAACTTTATACAATGTTCATAAGATGAAGTTTCTATTACAGATAGTTTATATTGTCCGTTTTCGTTTGGTAGCCATAAATTTTCGATAAGGAATAACCGCATATCCTCTACTAATTCTTTTTCTACTGATTTGAGAACGGGGAGTTTATATATGTATTTATGTATATTAGCAGAGAAAAATGGAAAGAAGTGTTTTCCCATTATTCTTCGCTGCATAGATACATTATCTTTGTATGGATTAAATTCATCCAGTGGCATTATTAAATCCATACCCAACCAATTTACATCTTTTTCATATCTCACTTTCGACCTAATACCTACTGTGGAATATAATGCCCTAAAACAAAACAAGAAAACAAAGTCTATTTCACTATATTTCGTTTCTATAATTCCCGAAAAATCTTTCAAATCATTGCTTATGTCTGAGACCTTGATGTATCCCGGAGAATCCGATGTTATTCTTATTCGTTCCATATTTGTTGATTATATAGTTGCTAATGGTTTGGTGAGCAACAGCATTTAGCTGTTATCTCGACCTTGTTAGCGATTTTTTATCTTTAATATCTCTATATTCGTGTATGTTGTTCATTAGAAAAATGTTCTACCTATCCATATTCCTGTTAGGAACATGATTAGAGGAAGAAAAAGTATTATCCATACTGGGATTATCTTGTTCCATTTGTTGCCTTTGTATTTCAGAAGTATAGCGGCAGTTCTTTTACGGTTATATCGTAAATAGAATGCGACAAAGCACAAGACAGAAACGACCCCACCGATAAATGCTCCTTGGGAGGAAGTAAAGTTCTTCCTCGTAAAAATCCAATAGTCAGGTAGTACACTGGCAAGGAAGATACTGAAAAAGAACAATGCAATTAACGAAATCATACAAAGCACACCACAAGCACTGAAACGTGCTGGTTCGTTATATTTTCGATAAAGTATAAACAACCGATAATACAGGTAGTCAAAAAAATGATACCTGTATTTTCCCCCTTCTCGCATCAAATTGTTTCGTGCGAAATGACTTATTGTTTCTTTTCTGTATCTCATCTTTGCTGAATTTTTCGCTAATGGCTAAGCGGGGAACGCTGTCAAGCGTTAGCACGCTTTGTTACCGATGGTTTAACTTTCAAAGTCTTTTGAATTAACAAGCCCACGAATAAACTCCTCAAAACATGCTGCAAGCGTAGTAATCTTATAATCGTTTTCTTCATCAATATGGACAACACTTGGTTCTCCTGCTAAACCACATTTGCGATAATCCAAGAATATCATATCATGTCCGGCAGAAGGAGTGGTGCATATCGCTATTCCAATGGTTGGATAGCCCCATTCTTCAATCCAAAAACGATTTCCCATTTCTCCGCAAAGAGAATAAGGTTTATCTTTATCTATTCCCATAATTCCACTTATTGTTATATGGTTATTTGCCCAAGAAGTCGGGATTTGAGTTGGAAAACATGTATTGACAGGTTCTCCACCATTACATTGTTTTATCAGCGCAATATAAGATTGGGGCAATTTATATCCCAATTCATTTTCAATATCTTTAACTTGTTCATCAGTAGGTGTTGTCCCTATATAATATTTTTGGGCATATTCATTATTATCCCAAAAACTGGAAAAGTCAAAATCTTTAAAAGGAGTTTTATTCATGACTGTATATTTTCTGTTTTATCGGTAATGGCTTGACAAGGAGCTGCGTTTAGCAGCTATCTTGGCTCGTTACTAACTATTTATTCCACCCATGTAATTCATATTGTTGTTCAACAGTATTTCTGATATATTCATAGGGGGAGTTTTTCAATTCTTTTACGCTTTTTATAGCTGTGGGCGTACCGATTGATGCCAATTTCCAAATACACTTAGTCCATATAGGAACCATAAAAGTTTCTTCCGCTTCTTGGTCTTCGTAATAGGGAAAAGTCGTATGCAGGACATCAATATAAAGCCTTTCATCCTTTTTATCATCACGAACAGCTATTAATATGTCCAAGAGTTCTTCATGCTGTTCATGCCAATATTCTTTCATTAATCGGCGTATATCCTCAATATAATAATCGTCTGGACGCCAAGGACCATATTTATCACTATATAAATAGCATTCCACAAATAATACATTCTGCATCGTTTCTTTATCTTTTTCTTGTATAGCCATCTTCCACATCTCTCTCAAAGAGTGTGGATTAGACAACAAATCAATGGAAAAGCGTTTATAGAACTCATCAAGCGTTATCTTGCTTGCTGCTAAGTCCGTAATAACTCTGTCATCTTCGTTGCTTATCATATCTGTCGCTCTAAATTGTTAGTAATGGTTTAGCGGGGAACGCTGTGAAGCGTTATCACGCTTTGTTAGTTGCATCGTTATTGTTATTATCTACCCATGCTTTGATTTCATTTGGAAAATGTTTATGAAACATTCTTATCCACAACTTATCGTTACACTTGTCGGGAATACAAGCATGAATGCACTCAAACCACTGGTCCCACATCCAATCAAAATCATCTTCCGGCATCATCATCCAAAGCAGAAAATCTTTCGGTTCCCAATCAGATAATTTCATAATATCCTTTTGCAGGACCTTACGCATGGATTGAAGTTGCTCTGTTGCTTCTTGACTGGTTATTTTTCCTTTCCAAAAATCAACAGCCGAGTGTGCAAAGTCATTTATCTGTTGGATAGTAGCATTAGGAAAATATTGTTTATCCAAATGCTCTACCATATCTTGCATAAAACATATTCGACGTTGATGCCATTGATGTTGGTCGTCATCTTCTATTTCATCTAAGATATACTTTGCCAACACTATAATTGCATCAAGTCCATGATTTTCTATTTTACCCCATTCGGCAGTATTCCAATCTGCTTGTGTTTTTACTTTATTATAGCAGACAGAGCATACTCCGTTTGGTAGAGTTATGGGATGTTTTCTGCAAATAGGGCATATTTTATCAACATTTTCCATTCTATTTAATTTTTAATTTGCAACTAATGGTTAGCAGGGAACGGCTCGTCCGTTATCCTGGGTTGTTAGCTGTATTTTAGTCAAAAGTCATGTAACACAAACAGACTTTTAACAAGATAATTTTCTACTGTCCATACGGCATAATATCCGCTTGCACCGTCACTGTTCTGCGTGCTGATGAACAGTGAGTTTCCTTTACCCAATGCCACGACAACATTGTTTCGGCTCGGTTCGTATAGATGTGTTATGTATGCTGTTGGAAATTCCAATATTCCGGCAGGGTGCTTGACGGTGACAGATGCGTATTCTTCATGCGGAATATTATCATCTATGCCTGTCAAGTCAGAACAACCGTCAATACTCCGAACAAAACCTGCTTCCAAATCATAAACAATGGCATGTTTTTGTGGATTAAATTTTTGGAAGTCTATCTTTACGGTTAATGTGTCGTTGGCATATACAAGGCATTTATCCGTACTTTGCGGCTGTTTCTTCAACTGTGGCAAATCTGCCAAATAACGTATGCGGCTTTTATGGATTTCTCCTGTATGGGTATTTCCATTCGGGCAAGTCTTGGTTATGCCCGTTTCTGCTCCATATTCTACGCTATGCCATTCTTTATGGCTCTTTTGTGCATCCCAATCGGCAAATACATGATTATCCAATAATTTGCCTATCACTGTTCCACTTGTATCACGTACATTTACATATCCGTCCGCATCCTGAATGACACCGAAGAAACGCTGTTGTGCTTGTATAGGCAAGCAAAACAGAATTGCCGATATGTAGAAAATAATCTTTTTCATGCTTCTATTACAGCTAATGGCTTGGCGGGGAACGGCGTTAGTCCGTTATCCCGGCTTGTTACCAATATTTTTTTAAGTATTAGCCAAAGATTTCTATTCCTAATTATTAAGAGCAATCTCTTTACCAACAAATATGGCATCACCACATTTCATATAGAAACCATTTTGACCGTTGTATTTCCTAAGAGCATAGGGATATGCAACAATTCCTTTTTGTGGCTTTATACTAATTTCACAACATCCATGTGATGTTTGGTAAAGCAAAAAAACTTTTTCCCCATGCCTTTTTAAAATGTCATATACCTTATTCTTCCATTCTTTTTCATCCTTATCTTCAATGTTATATGAATCAGCAATACGACCATTTCTTAAAAAATGGGAATCATTAACATCCGGCTTAGAGCGTAAGAACTGCATTTGTTCCCTTGCAATACTACCAAAATGGTAATATTCGCCATATTTTTTGTATCTCGTTTTTAATTCTTCCATTGTCATCAAATCAAAATTTACGATAGAGAAGAAAGAACTTGATGAATTTACAACAGACGTATATAGTCTTTTGCTAATGTCAGCTTCCAAAGAAGGAGAAATATCTAAAAAGAATATATTAGGATTGTACCCTCGTAATTCCTCACAAAATTGCTGCTCATCATTTTGAGTCATAAATAACTGAAAATCTCTACTTTTCTCCATTGTATTTAATTTTGATGATGATAAAATCTTTGGCTTACCTTATCGCACTGTTATTGGTAATGGTTCAGCAGGGAACGGCTTGCCGTTATCCTGCGTTGTTAGCATTATTTTTTTGTTGTTTCATCCATTGTAAAAGTAAATTTTCAATTTCTTTTGCACCTGTATCCTTTGCCAAAACAAGAGGGGTGCTGCCGTTGCTATCCTTTATATCAAGTTCTGCATTATATCCTAAAAGCAACTGTACCAGTTCGATGTTATTATTGGCAATGGCTTCCATAATCGGATATACTTTGTAGGTGTCGTATGAACTTTGACAACCATTTACGTTAATGCCATACTCCAGTAAAATACGGGCTAACTTTACGTTAGACAGCTTGCAGGCGTATGTCAGTAGTGTAAGTCCATATTCATCACTATATACTCTATCGTTAATGTCCTTATATTGGGTAAGGGCATATTTTAGTACATCTTCTTTGTCAAAGTAGATTGCCGTATAGAGTATATCAAACTCGTAACAGTCATTGCCCATTGCCATAGGCTCATCTTTTTCTGCCAGCAACCGTTTTACGGTTTCCACATCATTGTTGCGGCAAGCAACCCCTAACGGATAAAGTTGGTAGGTTTCATCTCGTATAGTATCTTGCCGCAATGGGCTTGCTTTCACGCTATCCAAACAACAAAAAAGCGTTGCAAGAAAAAGTAATGTCCAATTTACTATCTTCATATTTACTTTTTAAGTTGCACGTTAATGCTAATGGCTAAGCGGGGAACGCTGTTAAGCGTTATCCCGATTTGTTAATAACTTTTTTCTTCTCAATAGATGCGAAAC
>NZ_RAYG01000062.1:0-6029 GCF_003670185.1 Parabacteroides sp. CH2-D42-20
TTTGCCATCGGCTTTCCGAACATGGCAGGAGGATATGAAGTGCGCAACAGATACTTCAAGGGATGTGTCGCCCCGAAAGACATCACCCATATCCGACAGCAGGACGGACAACGATGTATGTGCTACCTGTTCGAGGGGTTCATGGATTACCTTTCATTCCTTACCATCCGAGTGGGGAACAATCCGCAATACCCACGATTGGACACGCAGGACTATGTCATACTGAACTCCGTTTCCAATCTTGCGAAAGCGGAAAGCTTATTGGAAACCTACACCCAAATCGGCTGTTTCCTTGACAACGACACGGCTGGACGGAGCACCTGCAAGAAGCTGAAAGAGAAGTTCGGGGAACGGATGCTTGACAAGTCAATGTACTATCGTGATTATAAGGACTTGAACGACTACCTGTGCGGTAAGCCCTTGTCCCAATCGGCAGAGCCGATAAAGGAGAAGAAGCAAGTCCAATCCGCAAGGCGGATGATGCAGCCACCGAAAAAGAAAGGGGGATTTCATCTGTAATATGCACGTCCGCTCTCCCAAGGTATTTAGACAGAAATACCATAGCTCAATAGGGCGTTTTCTTCACGCATTACTCCGTAACGCTAAAAACACCCTATCGAGCCAAAGGGAAATCCCTTTGGAAACCCTGTGCAAGCGAGAGCAGAAGCCAAACTCGTTTGGATTATGCCGAGTGCAGTAAGGGTTCATTTGCATAATAAACCCTGTGAGCCGATGCCACAGGCAGAGAGAAAAAACATAACGATAACCGCAAAAAACAGTAATGATATGGGATATTTTTCATTAGACATTAAGAAGGCAAAGGGTACATCGGACACCACGCAGTCCGACCATATAGAGAGAAAGATAATACCTAAAAACGCAGACCCGACAAGAACACATCTGAACAGGGTGCTTGTCAAGTACCCCGATGGCGTTCACGGCAGGGATGAAGCGATTACTCACAGGCTGAACACAGCAGGCATCAGACGGAAAATCACACACGACCAAGTCCGTGTTGTTCGGGTAGTCCTGTCGGGTACGCACGAGGACATGATGAACATACAGGAAAAAGGAGAACTCGATGAATGGTGCAACGACAGCATCCAATGGCTGCAAGCCACATTCGGCAAAGACAATGTGGTTGCCGCACATCTGCACATGGACGAGAAGACTCCGCACATCCACGCAGCCGTTGTTCCTATCGTGACGGGTGAAAGGCGCAAAGCCAAGAAAGAACAGACGGACGGTAAGCGCAAGTACTGCAAGAAAACAAATTCCGTCCGTTTGTGTGCCGATGACCTGTTCAACCGCCAGACCTTGATTGCCTACCACGACAATTACGCAAGGGTGATGGCGAAATACGGATTGCAACGTGGGGTACGGGGCTCGGAAGCACGGCACACTACCACCATGCAATATTATCGGGACTTGAAAAAGAAAAATGAAACCCTTGAAACCGAAACCAGACTGCTGCAGGAGAAGAAGACCGAAGCGCAGGAGGAACTGAAACAGGTAAAAGCGGAAATCCGTACCGACAAGCTTAAATGCGCAGCCACCGATACTGCAACCGCCCTTGCGAGCAGTGTGGGTTCTCTTTTCGGAAGTGGAAAGATGAAATCGTTGGAACGCAGGAACGAGGACTTGCAAGACCGCATCCTTGAACTTGAAGACGAAGCCCGACAACGGGAACGGCAACAAGCCGAACAGATACAGGAAATAAGAAATGCTTACGAGCAACAGCACCGCAAGCTGTCGGAGTTTACGGATTTTGTCAGACGCTACTTTCCGTATGTGGAGAAGCTGATGCCCGTGGTAAACTTCCTACGTGAACGTTTGGGCTTCAATGACGGAATAATCAGAAGACTGTGCGAGTTCAAGGAGGTCGGAATAAAAGGTGAACTCTATTCTTCCGAGTTTAACCGAAGTTTTGATACCCGACATTCCGTCTGCTCCATCAAACAGGATGAAAGCGGTAAATTCGATTTCAAGATAGACGGGGTTTCACACGTGAGCTGGTTCAGAAAAAAGATGAATGAGTTTAGAGAAGTTATTGGAATACCAAAACCGAAACAGAATAGAAGTATGAAACTGTAAATCAAAAAAATCCGTGATGATTTAAAGTATATCACGGATTTTTCATACTTTTGTATTTGGATTGAGCAAACTCTATCCATAACATATTGAAAAATAAGAGGCGTTATGTCTTCTTCTTGCATGTACGAAGCCTGAGAACCTTCAAACAAAGGAAACAAGAGATGATATAATGGTCTCCACGCATATGCGTGGGGCTGTTATTCCCACATCTGTTTCCAAAGGTTTTCTCAGGGCCTGTACATAAAGAAGTGTGGCATACAGTTCCACGCTTCCTCTTTTTATTAAGACCTTAAAGAATTATGGCAGAAAACTTTGTGAAGCAAATAGACAGAAACTATAATACTGAAACTAATGTGTATAATAGCATATTTGAGCAGTATGAGCGTGTGGTAATACAGAGCCTTATTACATCATTTGGGCTTGATTTTTTTGTATGTGACCAATATGGGGGTGATGTTGATACAATTCATAACGTGCGACAAGTTGCTAAGGACGAACAAATGAAATATAAGAATAAAAAGAATAAAGAAGCTTATAATAATCGTGGAAAGTACGATGAGATGAAGCTTGATTATCATGATACTAATCCCATTTTTACAACAAAAAAGAGTAAGGCTCGTCAAGAATATAATGAGCATGGGACTTTAATAAAAGACGTTTATACGGATAAAGATTTAAGGTATACAAAAGCATCCGCTGTTTCTAAGGATTTACGAGTTGAATTAGACCATGTGGTTGAATGCAAAGGTATTCATGAAGATAGAGGACGTGTTCTTTCTGGATTAAGCGGTATTGACCTTGCAAATTCTGATGAAAATTTGGCTTGGACAAATAAAAGTCTTAATGCTTCAATGGGAAGTTGGGCAAAGCAAAAGAATGAAAAGTGGAAAAAGGAGCATGGTTGTGATGCTCCTTTATCAGAAGTTGATATGGAGGCGTATATTCGTGAAGGAGGTTTTGATAATTATCTTGAAAAGCATCCAGAAGTAAATATTGATAATCCGGAAGCTACAAAAGAAAGAATGTTAGAACAATATCGAAAGTCTCGTAAAGCCTATAATGAAAAAATAAACCGAGCTTACTATACAAGTCCTGCCTTTTTCAAGGACACAGCAAAAGCCGCGGGTAAAGTAGGTGTAGCAATGGGATTGCGTCAAGCACTTGGTTTAGTTTTTAGTGAAATATGGTTTGCCGTTCGAGATGAAATAAAGCAAGGAAAAGAGGATGGTAAAGCATTGTTCAACAGTATAGCAGTTGGAGTAAAAAAAGGTTTGGAAAATGCCAAACTCAAATACAAAGAAGTATGGCATAAATTCATAGAAGGTGCAGTAGGAGGTGTATTGGCTTCTTTGACTACAACGCTCTGTAACATATTCTTTACTACAGCTAAGAATGTGGTGAGGATTATCCGTCAATCGTGGGCCTCCTTGGTTGAAGCGACAAAAATACTATTATTTAACCCCAACTTTCTTCCTTTTGGAGAGAGGTTTCGAGCGGCTGCAAAAATTATAGCCACCGGAGCCAGCGTCGTTGCAGGAACAATGGTTGGCGATTTGATTGCCCAAACAGGCGTTGCAGCAATTCCTGTTGTTGGAGATATTGTACAAACATTCTGTGGCACACTCGTTACGGGCATATTGAGTTGCTCGTTATTATATCTTTTAGACAGAAATTCCACCGTTAATAAAATTATACAAGTGCTTAATTCAATTCCGACTGTTGATGATATCGTAGTATATTATCGAACACAAGCACGGTTGTTGGAAGAATATTGCGCCAAACTGATGAATATAGACTTGGCTGCATTCCAAAAGGAAGCACAGTCTTATAGTGAGGCTATATCTATTTTAGAGGATGCGGCCAATGAGCAAGAACTGAATTTCGCCTTGCGAACTGTATGTAAACGATTAGAGATTAGTTCACCGATTGGCAACCATAAAGACATGGATTCTTTTATGGAAGACCCTAATAGCAAATTAAAATTCTGCTGATGTTTAAATGTGATAAGTGCGGAGAATGTTGCAGGCATCTCAAAGGTATATCAATTTATGCTGAGTTAGATAGAGGCGATGGCATTTGCAAATACTTAAAAGGAAATCTGTGCAGTATTTATGAAGATAGGCCTTTGTTTTGTCGGATAGACGATTGCTACGAACAATTTTTCAAAGAGAAATATACCCGTGATGAGTTTTATAAACTCAACTATGAAATATGTAACAAACTAAAAAATAAAGAGCTATGTTTTTAAATTCACTGAATCCTACAGAAAAGGATAATTTCATGAAACTTGCCGTTGCGGTAATAAAGGCAGATGGCGTTGTTGAAGAATCTGAAAAGCAGATTTTGTCTGCTTATGCTAATGAAATGCTGATTCCTGTTTGCAACTTAGATGAACAATGTGATGCTGATAGTATCATTAAGGAATTTGCTATGACTTCGACACCTCAAACAAAACGAATTATCTTTTTTGAGTTACTGGCATTGGCGTTTGCTGATGGAAATTATGCCACTGAAGAAAAGGCATTAGTACAACAGCTGGCAGATGCTTTTGAATTTGATAGGGCTTTTATAGAGCAAGCTATCAATTTGGAAGATGCTTATGTAGCTGCTTATATATCATTAGTCAATTTAGTAGAGAAAGGAGAATAACTATGCCATTACCACTGATTTTAGGAATAGCTGCCGCTGTTGCAGGAACAACAGGTGTCGGCTTAGGAATTCATGGCGGTGTCAAGATGAAACAAGCCAATGATAAGTTAAAAGAGGCTCAAAAACGGAATAATTCAAACAATGCTCGTCTTGAAAGGATGAATCAAAGTGCTTGTAGGACTATGGACGTTTTGGGGGAGAATGAAATGAAAGTCCTTTCCGAATTTCAACAATTCTCCGATTTGTTTGAGCGGATTAAGAATCGTCCTGAGTTTGCAGACGTAAAAATTGGAAATGTATCAATACCAAAATTTGAAGGTGAAGAAATCAAGAAAGCATCTGTCGGAGCAAGTGTTCTTGTTGGAGGTTTAAGTGGAGCTGCTTTAGGTACAGCTGGAGGATTTGCTGCATCAGGTGCAACAACGGCTGCTGTCATGGCTCTTGGTACGGCTTCAACAGGAACTGCAATTTCTGCTTTAAGTGGAGCTGCTGCAACTAATGCAACTCTTGCTGCTCTTGGTGGCGGTTCACTTGCTGCAGGAGGTGGTGGGATAGCTTTAGGTACTACGATTTTAGGTGCTGCAACATTAGGTGTAGGTTTATTAGTTGGAGGTGTCATATTTAGCTGTACAGGTTCTAAACTTTCAAGTAAAGCGGATGAAGCATGGGAACAAATGATTTCTAATGAACGAAAAATCAATGATATATGCAACTATCTTTATGATTTGCAAAGAACTGCTGAAAGATACAATGCTACATTATTGCGTATGCGCTCATTGTATTTGAAACAACTTACTAAGATGCGGAATATTATTGAGTCGTATAGTGAAAAACGTGTAAATTGGCATAATCTATCAATGGAAGAACAGCTTATTATAGAGAATATGGTTCTGATTGTAGGGGTGTTGTACAATATGTGTAAAGTGAAATTAGTACGAAAATCCAACAGTTCAGACCAAAATATCATCAATAAAACAGAAATAAGCAAAGCTGAAAAAGACGCAAATGATGTAATGGAACAAATGAGTGCAGCTTGATTAAATAGCAAAAGAGAACCATAAAGAAAAATAGGTATGGTTCTCTTTTGCAAAAAGGGTATTAGCTTTTTCTTATTTTGTGTTATAGCTTCTAATATTTTTCATATATTTGTACCCAAACGAGTTACTTGAATAGCAAATCAAGGCAGAACGCAGTATATGGCACAGTTGCCAAGTCATTACCTCAAAATCGGGTAATTCTCCCAAAGTCCTTTGTATAAGTCACTAACGAAAGTTTTCCAGAATTAC
>NZ_RAYG01000063.1:0-5025 GCF_003670185.1 Parabacteroides sp. CH2-D42-20
CAACATTCAGATATTCAACAGGTTTTCAAAAATATTCCAATCAACATCTATTTAGCTTATTCAAATACCCCCCACACATTACTTTCTAAGAATGTCTTCACTTTCAACATCAATAGAATCCGAAAACCTTTGTCACCTGTTGACTGGTAGACGCAAGAGGACCTGATAGAGTAACCGTACAGCCACGTGATCCTCCTGTCTTGAAGAATATTTCACATAAATGGCTATCAGAGATATAAGATGATATACCATTACCGGAGACAGACCAATTATAGGAAGATAATACGGGATTACTTACGACAATTGTAAGCCTTGTGGGTGTATTGTATCCGGGAATCTGGTTTGCGGTCATCAACTCAATCTGCCCGGAGAAAGTATCACCTGTAAAATATCCTTCTAGCATCAGAGGGTCAGAAGCTCTATACGCTTCTTGGGAGGCTTCCACATAATTAGCGGGCTTTTCCGCATAGTTCGCAACGGCGACGAGTAACATCGCAAGTAAAATCAAATACTTCTTCATGTTCGTATTATTTTAAGATTATACAAAAAGGGCTAGACGAAACCTAAAAAGTCTCATCTAGCCCATAGAATATTTTAGAATGCGGGATAACCCGGGTTCTGTTTTAAGTTCTGGTTCGTTTGCCATGCGTCTTGAGAGATCGGGAAGATATTCATGTAGTCTTTCCCTTTCGTTTCAGATTTCAGCCAACGAGCGTTTTGGAAAGTTCCAAAGCGAATATTGTCTTGACGTGCGTGGCATTCCCATGCCAACTCGAACTTACGTTCTAAGGCGATCTTTTCTAGATCTACGGATGCGTAATTGTGGTTAGAGTTACCGTAAGCACGTTCGCGGACCGCATTGACCAAACGTGTAGCCTCCGCATTGTTGCCTCCTGTGCGTATCAAACACTCTGCTTTCATCAAATATACATCAGCCAGACGGAAGATATGGAAATCATTCTCCATCGCATTAGTTAAGGACTTATCGAAAGTCCATTTGTTACAACGAGCGCCGTCTTCTTGGTTCACGTCACCCCAAATCGTACCATCACGTTCCGTTCCGGGGATAACTGTAACTTCCGGAGTGTGTATCAAAGGACGGTCGTGTGCCGTGATCAACACTTTCCCAGTAGCAGGGTCGATACTTGGACCTACTAAGAAAGAGCCTTCATAGCGAGGATCTTCCTTGTCGAATAGCAATACATAATCCGGCTGTGCGCAAATACCGTTCCATGCGCTGAAAGTAGCTCCAAGAGGTATATTATCTTTATAGTGCAAAGTACGGTAATGTAATTGATTTTGCCATTCCGTATCGTTCGCACTAAAGCAGCAAGCCAAGATAGCTTCTCTTGATTGTTGGTTATTTACTTGGAAATTTGTTTTCCAGTTAGCCTCTAATATATAAGGAAGCCCCATCACGACATCACAAGCGTCAGCGGCCTCTTTATATCGAGGAGAGTCTACGCCCCAAGCCTCTGCGTTTAGGTACAACTTTGCCAATAAGGTATAAGCGGCACCTTTCGTGAATTTTCCATAACTAGCGTCAGAAACATCTTCACGAAGCAAGTCCTTGATCTCGTTTACCTCTTTAACCAACCAATCATAAACTTCCTTCCTTGTTTTGCAAGTGGGCAGTTCTGTGTCATTGTAATCTATACTCAATGGAACATTTCCCCAATTATCCATCAGGTAATAAATCCAGAACGCACGTACACCGCGGATTTCCGCTAACGCTCTAGCTTTTGCGGATTCTTCCAATGCGGAAGTACTAATAGTCTCGTAAATTAAGTTACAAGCAGAGATCGCTTCCGTAGATCTTGACCATGCGTTTTTCACGGCTGAGGTATTCGCAGTCCATGCGTGCATGTGTAACTCACGATACTGACCACCATCATACCAGTCACCACCTTTACGGGTAGGTACGACCGCCATATCTCCTGAGCATTCCGATAAAGCAATACATGCGTCAGAGAAATATCTTTTAAATGTATTGTATGCAGGGCCAATGATCGAATTGATTTCACCATCGGTTTTACCGAAGTTTTCTGCTGGAATCTTATCATACACCGTTTCATCCAAATCCGTACAGGAGGGCATGGAAAACATTAGTGCAGCACCAGTAAATAATGATATAATTGATTTTTTATTCATAATTAATAACGATTTAATTTAGAAAGTTAAATTAACACCCAATGTGAAGGTACGTGCCTTCGGGAAGAATTGACGAGGCTCAATACCCGGAGACAAACCAGCATCCGTATCGGAAGATTCACCACGGAACAATTCAACCTCTGGGTCTAAACCTTTGTATCCAGTAATTACGAATAAGTTCTGAGCGGCGAAATAAAGACGAGCTTTATCCAACCAATTAATCTTCTTCGTATCGAAGGTGTAACCTAAGGCCAAGTTATCCAAACGGATGAACGAACCATTCTCCAAATAATAAGAACATACGCGAGAAGATTCTTTCATCGTATAAGTCAATTCATCATCTAATGCGTTTGTACCGATCAAGTACGTATTATTCGCATAAGCCGCACGCGGGTTGTTCAATACCTTGTTGCCGATCGTTCCACGGAAGAAGAAGCTGAAATCCCAGTTCTTCCAAGTGAAATTATTTTGCCATCCAAATGTCAAGTCTGGTTGTGCGTCTCCTACGTATGTGCGGTCATCGTCCGAGATCTCACCATCACCGTTCAAATCCGTAATGATATATTTTCCGTCCTTGATACCCGTACATTCCAGCATGAAGAATTGTCCTACGGGACGGCCTTCCTCTACTACGTGAGAAGTTACGCCGGAAGCACCACGGATCCATGGATCGCCTGTATAAATACGGTCTGTCGTATAAAGATCGCTTGACAACTTCGTGATTTCATTCTTATTGTGGGACAAGTTCAATGACATATTCCAGTTGAATGTCTTGTTACGGATCACATCTAAGTTTAACAAAACCTCGATACCTGTATTTTTCATATCACCTACATTGGCTTGCATACGGTCGTAAACATACGGAGGAGTCGGAACCTTGTAAGTATAAAGCATGTCTGATGTACGTTTGTCATACCATTCGATTGTACCACCTAAACGGCCATTGAACAAAGAGAAATCTAAACCGATGTTTAACATAGCCGTAGACTCCCATTTCAAATCCGGGTTGGCATTCTGGGAAATCTTATAAGATGTAGCCCAATTACCATTGTCATAATAGATACCGGACATGCCATAAAGCTCCATGCTCTTATACGGCTGTAAACCATCTTGGTTACCGGTAACACCGTAGCCCGCACGTAACTTCAAGTCATTGATCCAGTTTACGTCTTGCATGAATGCCTCTTGTGAGATACCCCAAGCTGCGGAAACAGAGGGGAACGTACCCCATTTATGATTCGCACCGAACTTAGAGGAACCATCTCGACGGACGGTAGCCGTAATCATATAACGCTCGTCATAGCTATAGTGAGCGCGGGCGAACATAGAGATCAATTTGTAGTAGTTCTTACCAGACTCAACGTCGCCTGTCTTTAATCCGGCTCCGGATTGCAAAGCGTTATATGACAAATCGTTGATCAAAAAGTTGCGGTTTTGAGCGAAGAAATAAGAATATGTGTTATCCTCCCAAGAGTAACCGAGAATCGCATTCAATTTATGTTTTTCGTCCGCACCAAAAGACTTATTGTAGTCCAAAGTCCACTCCATCAAGTTACGATCCCATGCCCGATTACGTTTTTGCGCAAAGCCATTATTACCCTGTCCGACCGTCGTACGAGAGTCGTCATAGCGGCTATACTCATTAGAGAAACGGCTCTTATATAAATTTGCCTTGATGTTCAATCCGTTGATAATCTCAAATTGGATATCACCGGCACCATAAAAATAAACGTTGCTGTTTTTTCGCTCGTTCAGATTTTGGTTTTGAACAGGATTACCTTGGTCATACTCCGCATTAACTTTCGTGAAGTAAGAACCATCAGCGTTATAAACTGGGTAAACAGGCAACATGCTGTATGCCAACACGAAGTTGTCACCATTCGGAACATGTGAGTCTGTCAAGGTAGCAGATCCAGCCAAACCAATACGCAAACGGTCATTGATCGCACGCTGCTGGAACTGGAAGCGGAAGCTATGGCGTTGCATATCGTTATCGCGCATGATACCATTTCGATCCAAATAGGTATAGGACGCACGATAGTTGTTCTTAGAACCACCACCAGACAAAGAGATTGAATGGTTCTGAGAAACTCCGGTACGAGTCAGTTCATCAAACCAATCTGTGTCGGCACCATATTGGTCGTATACGCTATAGTCTAGACCTTTGCTATTTGCGTAACCTCTCCATTCGTCCGCATTCATTAAATCGGGCTTATTGGCCATCTGATCAAAGGCAACATAACCATCATAGCTGATTTGTGTCTTGGAGCCAGAACCTCTCTTGGTCGTAATCAATACTACACCACCAGCGGCACGAGAGCCGTAGATAGCGGCGGAGGAGGCATCTTTCAAGACGGAGATAGACTCGATATCGGAAGGAGCTACCGTCGACATATCACCACCGGGAATACCATCGATAACGATTAACGGACCTTGGTCGTTCTGCAACGTGGATGTACCACGCAAACGCATCGTAGATCCACGCGTCACATCACCGGAGCCGGAAGTGATCGTCAAACCAGCTACCTTGCCTTGCAACAAGTCGGAAGCGTCACGTGTGATACCTTTGTTAAAACTTTCTTCGGATACGTTCGCCACGGATCCTGTGATCTCCCTACGGGTCTGCGTACCGTAACCGATCGCCACGACCTCTCCTAAGTTTACTACGGATGGAGATAACTTAATCTCTACCGTGCTACGTCCTTTAACACTCTCTTCGATCGTGTTATAACCAATAAAGGATGCTTGAAGAACAGCCTTTTTTAAATCATTTACGGTAAGACTGTAGTTACCGTCCATGTCAGTGATAGTACCATTGGTAGTTCCCTTTTCTACGATGTTCGCACCGATGATGGGTTCGCCAAGTTCATCTAG
>NZ_RAYG01000064.1:0-1897 GCF_003670185.1 Parabacteroides sp. CH2-D42-20
ATATTGCAAATTACAATAGTCAAGTCCTAAAGCATCATCTGTATAAGCCAAAAACAGTCCTCCAAGATTAGGTATATCAGTGTATTCGATTCCTTTATCAAATGAATCGTTACTAACCATCAGTCCTTTATCATTAAAATTATATTTATCTTCAACATCCTTTCGTCCGTTAAACATCAAAATGACAGAAGTCATATAATCACCAGAATAAGTATAACTCCAGATACCGCCATCATCCATTTCTCCTTTTTCAACATATCCTTTATCATTTAATGTATAGTTGGTTACTTTAGAAAAATCTTCTCCATCAGAATTTTGAATATCAACTTTTTCTGTAACACCATTTGTTGTATAAGTATAATTCGATACCCATGTTTTACTATAGCCTGAACTTTTATATGTATCTGTTATTTTAGAAACTTGTTCGCCTGAATATTCAATATTGAATAAACCTGTTCCCGATTGATCCTTGTAACTAATAGAGAGCAATCTCTTAACGGCATTCTCTGGATCAATGATATTATTATCATCATCGTCACCACAAGAAACGAAGTTTACACACAAAGCCACTGAAAGAATGGCTGTAAAAAATCTATTTGTTTTCATTTTTTTGCACAATATTAATGGATATTTTTCTTTATCTAATAAAGAAGTAAAACGATTTTAGATAGATTATTCTTCAATGTTTCACTTATTGTCTAAATATAAATTGGTTATCTCAGAATACATTTGTAATCATTTAAGATAATAAAAATCCTTATTCTGAGTCCCATAGGAATGTTTAACAAGAGCTTTCTTTCCATTGGTTGTTAAAGCAAAATAAAACAAGAACTGTATATCACGATAATTAGGCGCATATCCATGATTTCCATACCATTCTATTTCATTTCCTTGCTTAACACCTTTTCGATAAGTATCAGTATCTCCTTCATCACTATACTCAAAAATTACATTTATGTCTTCACCTTCTTCAATAACTGATACCTTCCCTTGACTTTCAATATTAAACCAGCATTCTTCTCCATAATTGGTATAATTACCAAGTCCATCAAAATAGAAAACCCCTGTTTCAATTGGTAGTATATCACTAACATAATCAGTCGTATTAGATTCAACACGTTCGTTATCATCATCACAAGAAATGAAGTTCACACACAAAACCAACGCTAAAATAGCTGTAAAAAATCTGTTTGTTTTCATAACCGATTACTTTTGATTGTTAAACTCATTCAGATCAAAAAGAAGCTCATCTCCCTTTTTATAAAGCCGAAGCATTTCAATAGATTTATCATCCAGCCATAAGCCTTCTGTTTTCAAAAAATCAACAGCCTGTGAATAAGACAAATCATTAAGAATGATAGGAGAATCACTAACCTTGTATTCCCTGTCAAAAGAACGATATAAAATATGTTCTTTACCATTGTACCTGAATTGAATTGTGTAATTCATACTCAAATAAATTTGCTTTTCCTTGTCCCCTATGGAAAGTGAAATAATAAAAAAGGTGTGGGAACACTATTTACTTTATCCTATTATCAGGCTCTCGCATTGCCTTTACCACGGATAAAGCAACAGCAACCCACACCAATAGGATATAGTTTACCCTTCACAGGTAAGTATATATCAAATGATGCGGGTGCTATTGCTATCATCTTCGTGGTAATTATTCAAATTTGCGAGATTTGATAATAGAAGATAATATCAATAACACCTTTCGTTAATTATGTCCTTCCACAGAGGTTCAACGCTATGAACGTGTAGAATTGCCACAAAGGTACGAAAAGTGTTTATACATCAACCAAGTAAGAGAATGAAAAATATTTACTTATCCTTGAATTTTTCTCTTATCCAGAAAAAGAGAAACAAACAGCCAGAAAACAGAAGAAAAAGTGCTGCT
>NZ_RAYG01000065.1:0-2343 GCF_003670185.1 Parabacteroides sp. CH2-D42-20
CACACACAAAGCCACTGAAAGAATAGTTGTAAAAAATCTGTTTGTTTTCATGCTGAATATCATTTATTTAATAATTATTTTATGAGTTTTATCATTTGCTGATACAATGTAAATCCCTTTAGGCAAATTTATTACCTTACCACCACTAATAGTCTTATTAACTAAGATTTGTCCATGTATATTATAGATAGAAACATTTATAGGTTTATTTGTACAAACAAGAATCCCATTACTTATGGTTTGTATTTCGTATTCATTGGAATGAGATACAATCTCATTCGATGTTGGAATGTCTGTTTCAATAATATTTATAAAATCTCCCCACTTATCTGCCAACCAATAGTTATTGTAAGATCCTTTAGGAACGTACAATGTACCCTCTTTCTTGACAGAACTATCAAAACTTCCATTTAATACAGGAGGTATTGTATTATTTACATATACATTCTTTATATTCTTTGCCACTGCAAAAGTACCATGTCCTATAAACATAACACTATTAGGAATATAAATGGTTTCTCTTTTATTTCCACAAGTGTAACCTATTATTGAATCTTTACGAATAGTGTATAGAAAGCCACCTTCACTTAAATAATGAGCATTATTTTTATCAACCTCTATTTCTGATAAATTCTCACAATAAAAAAACGTACCACAATCTATGAATAGAACACTTGCTGGTATATTTATGATTCTTAATCTTTTACATCCATCAAATGCTCCCGCAGTTGAATAATAGCCATCTATTTTTCCCCCTATCTGAATAACACCATTAGGAATGATGATTGACTCCAAATTTTCACATTTGTAAAAAGCAGCAGAAGATATATACTTAACATTTTTTGGAATATTAACAGAAGATAAATTTTTACAACCATCGAATGCATATGCTCCTATCGTTTCTACTTTATCACCAAGTACAACAGTTTTCAGACAAGATAACTTATCGTATTCATTCGCAAATGCATTTATATCAATTTTTATAACACTATTAGGTAATCTTACAGAAGACAATTTTTTACAACTTGCATAGTAAAACATTTCTTCTGGAATAATGTTATCTTCTGTTTTCCGTTCAATTGTTTTTGTATGAATTTTATAAGTAAATTTTCCACCCTTTTTAATATTTACATCTTTCAAATCCAACGAGATCAAGTTAGTCATGTTACGAATAACTCCAATATCAGAAGCGTTAATATCTCCAGATAAGGTCAATTTTTCTATTTCCTTATATTTATTTCCTAACAATTTAGAAAGAGTTCCTGCATCTTCCACCTTAATTGTAATTTCAGGAACATTTTGTGCAAATATATTCGTGTTAACAAATAAAAATACACCAATTATAATTAGACCATGTATAAATTTTGTTTTCATAACTCTTTTGATTTTATCGTTTTACCTGTTTCTAAATACTTTTGGAAGTATTGATATATATCCACTTCAATAACTCCTTTATAGATTAATTTACCTTCTGGGCTCTTTATCTCGCCACAAACAGGCATTTCGTTTTCGTCAAACGTTCCTTTAAAAGTAAAGCCATTAGAATATTTAGCCCCTATTGGATTACTTAGACCATCTCTAATAATTTTCCACGAACAACTCATATTATTAATTATATTTTCTTCCCTTGTCCCCTACGGAAAGTGAAATAATAAAAAAGGTGTGGGAACTGTATTTGCTTTATCCTAAAGTCTGGCTTCTCGCATTGCCATTAGAGTGGATAAAACAACAGCAACCCACACCTATTGAGATATAGTTTACCCTTTCAGGTAAGTCTATAACAAAAGATGCGGGTGCTATTGCCATCACCTTCACTCTAATACAAATTTTGCGAGAATTTGACTTTAGAAGATAATTTCAATAACACCTTTCGTTAATTATGTCCTTCCACAGAGGTTCAACGCCATGAACGTGTAGAATTGCCACAAAGTTACGAAAAGTGTTTATACATCAACCAAGTAAGAGAATGAAAAATCTTTACTTATCCTTGAATTTTTCTCTTATCCAGAAAAAGAGAAACAAACAGCCATAAAATAGAAGAAAAAGTGCTGCTATGATCGGATATAAATCAGGATTCCCAATCAAACAAAAAAGAACCACCAAGAAAGCCAACCACTTCATAATATCCTCCCTTCATCCAAATAAGAGTAATATCCGCTATCTGTAACTATTATATGATCCAACAATTGAATATCAAATAGTTTTGCAGCCTTTTTCACCCTGTCCGTTAATAAATCGTCTTGGTTGCTTGGTTGTTTATTCCCTGATGGGTGATTATGGCTAAGGATCATTGCAGAGGCGTTTCCCAATATCGCAGCCTGCATAATGATCCGTATATCGGCA
>NZ_RAYG01000066.1:0-4106 GCF_003670185.1 Parabacteroides sp. CH2-D42-20
ATATCAAGGAACGCTTATACGGCAAGTAATTTTGCACTAAAAAATATAAGCGTATGAAAGTAGAAAAATTCAAGGTGTTGCTCTACCTCAAAAAGAGCGGACTGGACAAATCGGGCAAAGCCCCGATAATGGGAAGAGTCACCGTGAACCGCACGATGGCACAGTTCGGATCTAAGCTGTCCTGCACTCCCGAACTGTGGAATCCCCGTGAAAGCCGTCTGAACGGCAAGAGCAAGGAAGCGGTGGAAACCAATGCCAGGATTGAAAAACTGCTGTTGGCGGTAAACGCCGCATTCGACAGCCTTGTATCCCGTAAGGTCGGTTTTGACGCCACCGATGTGAAGAATTATTTTCAAGGCAGCATGGAAACGCAGATGACTCTCATGAAAATGACAGATGCAATCTGTGACGACATTAAGGCACGTATCGGCATAGACCGTGCGAAAGGGACTTATCCCAGTTATCACTATATGCGGCTGACACTCGGGGAGTTTATCGAAACCAAGTACAAGGTCAAGGATCTGGCTTTCGGACAATTGACGGAACAGTTCATCCACGACTATCAGGCTTTCGTCACGGAAGATAAAGGCTATGCGATAGATACCGTCCGCCACCACCTTGCCATCCTGAAGAAAATCTGCCGCCTTGCCTACAAGAAAGGGTATTCCGAGAAATGCCATTTTCAACATTTCGCCTTGCCCCGGCAATCAGAAAGGACACCACGTGCATTGAGCCGCGAATCGTTCGAAAGAATCCGTGATGTAGAGATACCTTCGTACCGAAAGACGCACATACTGGCACGCGACCTTTTTCTGTTTGCCTGCTACACGGGCGTGTCATACGCTGATGTGGTTTCCATCACGGACGAGAACCTATACACGGATGACAACGGATCATTATGGCTGAAATACCGCCGAAAGAAAAACGAACATCGGGCGAGCGTGAAACTGCTTCCCGAAGCGTTGGCACTACTTGAGAGATACAAGGACCAAAACAGGGAAACGCTCTTCCCGGTAATCCACCACCCGAACATGAAACGGCACATGAAAGCGTTGGCTGCACTGGCAGGCATCAAGGATAACTTGTGCTATCATCAGGCCCGCCATAGTTTTGCTTCGCTGATAACACTCGAAGCGGGTGTGCCGATAGAGACCATCAGCCGCATGTTGGGACATTCCGATATTTCCACCACTCAGGTCTATGCCCGTGTCAGCCCGAAGAAACTTTTCGAGGACATGGATAAGTTTATCAAAGCTACCGAAGATTTTCAATTAACACTTTAATACATAAAACGATATGCGAAGCACATTTTCATTGTTACCCTATATCAACCGCAGCAAGACAAAGGCTGACGGAACGACTGCCGTACTCTGCCGTATAACCATTGACGGAAAACAGACCGTCATCAGTACGGGAATTTATTGCCGACCGGAAGACTGGAACGGCAGGAAGAACGAGATAAAGTCCGCAAGGGAGAACAGCCGTTTACGGGAATACCTGCGGATAACAGAGGAAGCCTACAATGAGATATTGAAATCGCAAGGCGTGGTCAGTGCGGAGATACTGAAGAACCATATCGCCATGAACAATATTCATCCGGTTACCCTTCTGCAAATGGGGGAATGGGAAAGGGAGCGGTTAAGGAAACATTCAGTAGAAATAGATTCCATATCTTCCTACCGCCACTCCATGTACTATCAGAAGTACCTGACGGATTATCTCGCTTCTTTCGGGAAGAAAGACATCGCCTTTGAGGAAGTGACGGAAGATTTCGGCAAATCTTACAAGGCATATCTTAAGAAATGCAAGAATTTCGGGGCTTCCCAGACCAACAAATGCCTATGCTGGCTGAACCGTCTGCTTTATTTGGCTGTCGATAAAGAGATTATCCGTGTGAATCCCTGCGAGGATCTGGAATACGAACCAAAGCCGGAAGCAAGGCACAAGTACATCAGCCGTGAGGAGTTCAAGAGAATCCTTGCCACCCCGATGTATGATAAGCGTCAGGAGCTTGCAAGACGGGCATTCATCTTTTCCACACTGACGGGATTGGCGTATGTGGATATAAAGCTTCTGCACCCGCATCATATCGGACGCAATGCAGAAGGCAGACGTCACATCCGCATCAACCGCAAGAAAACAAATGTGGAGGCGTTCATCCCCCTGCATCCCATAGCGGAGCGGATATTGTCACTGTACAATACGACCGATGACGAACAGCCCGTATTTCCTCTTCCGAGCCGTGATGCCCTCTGGTTTGATATCCATGAGATGGGTGTTATCATAGGCAAAGAGGAAAATTTGAGCTATCATCAAAGTCGGCACAGCTTCGGAACATTCCTGATTTCGGCGGATATACCTATCGAAAGTATTGCCAAGATGATGGGGCATTCCAATATCCGGACGACACAGGGTTACGCACGGATAACCGATGATAAAATCTCAAAGGACATGGACAAGCTGATGGAACGCAGGAAAATACAATCTATCGGCGAAAAGCCAGACAACAATAAGTAAACAGTATCAATTCAGTACATTATGGACAGAGGAATAATAACAATCAGTGAAACGGGTGTAGTCATTATGCCGACAGCACCCGTGTGGATGACACAATTTGAGATAGCCGACCTGTTCGGTGTGTTCTCATGCGATGTCCACAAGGCGATTCATACCATTTACAAGAACAAGGAACTGAACGAATTTGACACGATGAAGTATCTCAAGCAACCGGATGGCATCAGTTATGACGTTTATGATATTGAAATGGTTATAGCCGTTGCATTCAGGATATGCAGTAAAGAGAGTGTCTTGTTCAGACGGTTTATAATAAATGAAATTAGCACCATTAAGAAAGCTACGACGATTACACTATTAGTTGCCAGCGTCAGAGGTAATAACCGATGGTATAGTTGAGGTTCATTCCGTCAGCCACTCGTTCCCGATGCACGGATGCAAAGGTAGCGTATGGCTTGATGGTAGTGGCAAGGTCGGGCGGCAGAGCCGTTTCGGGCGGAATCTTCCTCCTGCGGAGCGTATTCAACCCGAAAACCTTGCCATTGCCTGCCATACGCTTGAAGAGCATCCGGCAACGGAAACAAGCGACTGACGGGAAATCAGAAGAAAGAAGAGAGGAACGGCTTACAGACGAAGCGGGATTTTGATGCTCCGTCCGTAAGCCGTTCCTTTCTCTTTTTGCCGAAAGTCCATTGCTGACGCAATCATAAGGCAGACAGCAAACTGCGCTTCTTCAAGAAAATCAGGTTACCGTCAATCGGTAAGCGGAGCGGTAGCTGTCAGCCAGCATCCTTTCGATGTCGGATTCACGGTAGAGGATTTTACCGCCTAATTGGATATAGGCTATGCGCCCTTCGTTTCGATAGTCCTGAAGTGTCCGGCGGCTCACTTTCAGCCGTGCCGACACTTCCTTGTCGGTGAAGAAACGCTCTCCGTTCAGTGTCGGGCGGTAATAGGCGGTCAGATGCTCGAAGCTGTCCAAAAGACGGTCAAGACTGCCCATGAAGTGGATTATCCACTCGTTGTCCTTGTTAATCAGTTCATTCATGTTACTTTGGATTTAGTGTAATTACTTTGTTTACTATATGCGGGTGATTAAATCGTCCTGCCCTTGAACTTTGCTTCTTTGCGCCTGTCCTCCACAACGGAAACAATACGCTGCACGTCTTCGGGACGGTAATACGTCTTGTGGTTTATCTGCGAGTAAGCCAGCGTCCCGTTGTCCCGAAGCGTCTGCAATGTGCGTGGGCTGATGTTGAGCATCCGGCAAACGTCCTGATTGTCCATCCACTCGCCCATTGTCTTCTCTCCGTGCCGCCGGCAGATGGCATCCATGCGACTGACGAAACGGTCGAACTTGGCGACCATCGCCTCAAAGGTCTTTCTTTCAATTGATACGATTTCCATATACATACTTTTTATTGTTACTGTTTCTTTTGCCACAAAGGAATATATAATCTACTACCTTGCAATGGATTTCCAGAAAGTGGCAGCGTGTTGCACCGATACGGTAATCATTGTCCGTGGGTATCATACAGAAACGGTTCTTTTCGCATGAATGCTGTTCAAACAGAAAGGCTGACTATTTCACA
>NZ_RAYG01000067.1:0-3800 GCF_003670185.1 Parabacteroides sp. CH2-D42-20
CCAAATGTTGTATAGTCACTTATGTGTTATACTATTGTTATATCGCTATAATTCAGATTATTTCCAAGATTTAGTACAACATAATTTTATTACTATTATTGTAATTCAAATTGTAATTATCGTATTGTCAAATCTAAAAAGTTACATGTATGTTAGAACAATTGATTTTCGAAAAGTCTCACCTACGGAGACATTTGGATGCACCTCTACTTGAAGAGCGTGAACGTTACTTGCAGTATATACAGACAAACGTAAATAGTAATAAAGATTACCTGTTACGTTTGGCTGTTCATATGCTTAGAGGTGTTGAACTTCTAAAACTTTCAGACAATGATTCTTCGTTGGTATCAGTCAACGCAATAAGAAAGATTGTAGAGGAATGGGGACAAACTGGCATAAGTCGATCAAAACAAACGGCTTTCAGTTCACAAAGCAAAGGGAAGATGGAAGCCTCAATCACCAAATGGCTAAGTTACATCAACCGTTTGGAAAGCCGATTGGAAGACTCAATCCCTGTCTTCAATACATTATTTAGAAGGAGATACACCAGAAAAAAAATGCTAATGGCTCCTTTTTTAGAAGAGCGCATAGAATACCTTCTACATTGGGAGAAACTTGGTGCGACAAGAAATACTTTAAAGACAATTGCGGAGTATGAACTTCACATTATAAAGTATTTATCTATGGAACGCCTAAGGGTTGTCAATATTGATGAAATAGGAGAAGCGTCCAAGGTATGGGCAAAAGAAAAGAATGTAACAAGAAGGACTATCGAATATTCACCTCACGGAGAGAGAGTTTTTTTCAGATATGCGAAAGGCTGGTTGGGATTCATGGAATGTCTTGACAATAAAAAGGACACGTTCCCTTTTGAGAAAATGGCAATTGAATACCTGGACTATTTAGTAAATGTCCGTGGTTACTCTCTGCAAACATACAAAAGTAGATATCTGGTATTGAAAAGAGCATTCCTTCTGTTAGGAAAGCAATGTAATGTATTGCATGAAGTAACTCCTAAGCATATAGATACCATCATCACCTGCTTGCATGAGGAGGGAAAAATGTCCCGACGGTCTATCGCTGGCTTAACTTCCATACTCCGTTCTTTTTTCTTGTACGCGGAGCAAAAAAAATGGTGTATGGAGAATATTTCAAGTTCCATATATTCTCCACGGGTGTATTCGGAAGAAAATATTCCATATGCGCCACAAAGAGATAATATCAAACAAGCCGTGCAATATTACAACACGGACGAGAAGTCGGCAATCCGTAATTATGCCATACTCCAAATCTTTGCGGTTTACGGCATACGGACTTGCGAACTTGCCAATCTCCAATTGAAAGATCTGGATTGGAGGAAAGAACTGCTACACTTAAGAAGGGCAAAGGGGTGTCGTCCGCAAACCTTTCCGCTGGTTAGATCCGTGGGCGATGCCATTCTTCACTATCTCAAGGAAATAAGACAGAATGAAAGTCATTCCGAGTATGTTTTCCTCTGTATGGATGCCCCGTATAGACCGGTTTCAACATCTGCCGTTTACAAAATCGTAAGTGACAGTCTGCGTCAACAAGATATTGTTTTGAAACATTATGGGGCGCACTGTTTACGTCACGGTAGCGCCACCCTTTTGGTCAATTCCGGCTTTACAATGAAAGAGGTAAGCGATTATTTGGGACACCAGTCACTTGACACAACTCGTATCTATGCGAAAGTTGACCTTTTGAGTCTTAGGAAAGTGGCTGATATGAATTGGGAGGGCTTACTATGACCATAGGAGAAATCATGCCCGTATACATTGCTTATCGCCAGTCGCTTGGAGAAAAGTTTAAGAACAACAGAAATATCTTGTGCAGCTTTTGTCGTTACGTCGGAGAGGATTGTGGGCTGGCATTAATAAACCGGGATATTGTATCTGATTTTTTATATGCCCCGAAAGGGATGGTAACTTCCAACTGGTTTTCTAAATATACAGCATTGAAAGGATTCTATACATGGGCATTGTCAAGAGGATATGTGAAGGAAATCCCATTACAACAGGTATTGCCAAAGCGACCGGATCATATCACTCCATATATCTATAGCAACAGCGAGTTGAAATCCTTGTTTGATAGTGCTTTGACTTATCAAAGAAGGAAAGGTCACATGATTCCATATGTGACACAAACCATATTGGTGATAACATATACGTTGGGATTAAGAATACATGAGACGTTGGACTTGAAACTGGAGGATATTGATATGTATGAATCATTGACTGTAATCCGTGAGTCAAAATTCTATAAATCGAGAATTGTCCCGTTTGGAAAGAAAGTGGGATGTCGTTTTGCGGAATATTTGGAGTGGCGCAAAAAAAACGGTTATCCGCAAGGCGAGAAATCAGCCCTGTTTGTAGATGACAGGGGACATCCTGTCAATATCCATACTTTTAGTTCCTGCTTTAAGCATATCAGAAAAAAAGCTGGTATAAGTCGAAATGACGGAGGGCGATTTCAGCCAAGAATCCAAGATTTGCGCCATACTTTTGCCACCAACAGATTGGTGACATGGTATACTGAACAAAAAGATGTACAAAGTCTGCTGCCCTTATTGTCTTCATATTTAGGGCATACACAGCTTTCTCATACATCTGTCTATCTCTCAATGATTCCTGAATTACTGAAAGAAGCTTGTAAACTTTTTGAAAATTACATTGATTATGAATGAACAAAGAAAATATTTAAGTTATTGGATAAGACGATTCTTGCTGGAATATATTATAACCGAAAGAAATCTTTCCAGAAACACACAACTTAGTTATAGAGACACTTTTAAATTGTTGATACCGTTTCTTTCAAAAGAAGAAAAAGTAAAGGCGGAAGAAATTCTGCTGGAGCATATAACTCCGGACAATATAATCTTATTTTTGGAAAATATCGAAAAGAGTAGAAAATGTTCCGCATCAACAAGAAATCAAAGGTTGACTGCCATATTTGCTTTATCCAAGTTCGTTGGTCAAAACTCCCCCGAGCATGTAGAATGGAGCAGAATCGTACATACTGTACCTGTCAAAAAATACCAGAAGACAATCATAACCTATTTGGATAAGGATGAAATGAATGCTTTACTGGAGGCTCCTAATCGTAAAATAGGACAAGGAAGAAGGGATTATGCGTTGCTTCTGTTTTTATACAATACCGGTGCACGGGCGGACGAAGCAGCCAATCTAAAGATATCCGATCTGTTTATGGAGAAGAAGGTCGTATGTCTTCATGGAAAAGGAAATAAAACAAGAAGGTGTCCTTTGTGGAAAAGTACAGTGGAAGAACTAAAGGTACAAATCGAAAAACGAGATAGTTCAGAAAATGTTTTCATGAACAGGCTTAATCAACCTATCACTCGCTTTGGTATTTATACTATTGTTGGGAAATATGCAAAACTGGTAGCAGCAATTTATCCTTCAATATTGCAAAAAAGAGTAAGTCCACACACTATAAGGCATACTACGGCTACACATTTGCTACAAGCCGGTGTTGATATTAATACAATTAGGGCTTGGCTAGGACATGTCTCTGTCAATACGACTAATATCTACGCTGAAATTAATCTTAAAATGAAAGCTGAAGCTCTGGCTTGTTGTGAAGTGGAATGCAAGAATCACAGCAGTAAACGTTGGAAAGAGGACGAGGAGTTGATGAGCTTTTTAGATAATTTGTAGATATTATTATGTGGTATTTACTTTTATCAATATTCTGATTTTAAATGTGTTGTTGACCTTTTTAGGGCCAACAACACATAAGTGACTATACAACATTTGGAATTA
>NZ_RAYG01000006.1:0-113291 GCF_003670185.1 Parabacteroides sp. CH2-D42-20
AACTCGTCAACCTTCTCGGCAGCGTTGTTGTACATATCCTCGAATTTACCATGAAGAACGAAGAAACCGTGTCCCTTGATATTCCAGTGGAAACCACGAAGGTTCGTATAGAATACTTGGTAGTCCGCCAATAATTGTTTCAAGCTTGCTACTACGTTACTTACCGCTGATGCGTCTAAGTGGATATAATCTAATGTTCTCATAATTGCTACTTTTTAATTTGTTATACTTTTTGCTTTTCTTGTACCACAAAGATACGGCAAGTATAAGTAGCTGTCAAACAGATAATTTTTATATCAAGATAGAGGAAATTTATTAAACTATTCCATACAATAAGTATGCAAATGACATGAATACATAAATAATTGGATACTAACATTTTAAAAAGACGATTATCATTTTCGAAAAACACGTACGTGTTTTTTTGAAAAGTCGTACATGTTTTTCGGGAAACACGTACGACTTTTTACAGAATCATACGGCAAGGAACTAGAACATACATAAAAATATACGATAAGTCTCCCTTTTTCAGGGGGCCCAAAAGCATTTCCCCCAAAATCCCCTACTCGAATTATCGCTGTGGTTTTAGAGAGCCGTAAAAGAATGAAGCCGTTGCGCCTCCGTCTATCAGAAAATTTCTTGCGCAGAGGATGGCAAAGATAGATGAGTCCGTTCTATAGCCACTTAGCAAATTTACAGATTCTCTTACCACATTTACGGATTTACCAATATCAATAGTCGTCTTTATCAAGGATTAGTTACTTGATAAAGAAAGAAACCGGACGAACACCTATAAAAACTTAAGCAAAAAGGTTACCTTTGCGGAAACAAGATTTCGCTTTGGAAGTACAAGAATTATTGAAACTATATGCCGCTCACCCGCAAGTGACGGCGCTGGACACCTTACTGAAAAACGATACGTCCCGCAATATATTCCTAAAGGGACTGAATGGCTCGGGTCCGGCAATGACGATCGCCTCTCTTTTTACGAAAGGAAGGGGAAGTTATGTGTGCGTGTTGAACGACCAAGAGGAAGCCGGCTATTTCTATCACGACTTGATGCAGCTTACCGCCAGCGATGAGGTATACTTCTTCCCATCCGCTTACCGGAGGGCCATCAAGTACGGGCATGTCGATCCGGCGAACGAGATCCTGCGCACCGAGGTACTCAGCCGGTTGCAAGACCCGGACGCCTCTTTCGTGATCGTCACGTATCCGGACGCCTTGGCGGAACGAGTCGTGGCCCGGGAGGTATTGAAGGAGAATACCTTAAAGATCAGCGTGGGCGAGAAGCTGGATAATATGTTTGTCTCCGACGTGCTGGACGAGTATGGCTTCGAGCAGGTCGACTATGTATATGAGCCGGGGCAGTACGCCCTCCGTGGCAGTATCCTCGACGTTTTCTCTTTCTCCAACGAGTTTCCCTACCGTATCGACTTTTTCGGCGACGAGGTGGAGACCATCCGTACGTTCGACGTGGAGACGCAACTCAGCAAGGAGAAGCTGGACAGCATCTATATCGTACCGGAGATGAGCAAGAACGCCAAGGATAGTACTTCCTTGCTAGGCTCCCTTCCCCGGAACACCTGCATAGCGGCGAGAGATCTCGCATGGTGCAAGGAGCGCATCGGAAGCGTATGGAACGACGATCCGGTGGTAGCCGACGAGGAATCCTTCGCCGATATCGACCAGATGCGGAAGAAATTAGTCCGGGGCGAGGACTTCCTACGGGAGGTCTTGGATTTCCGTCGCATCCATTTCGGGGCACGGCCGATGGGAACGGCGGACGCTACCATCCACTTCTCTACGCAAACGCAGCCGATCTATCATAAGAATTTCGACCGGGTGAGCGAGTCGTTCCATAAATACCTCGACGAGGGTTATACGTTATATATATTGAGCGATCAAGAGAAACAAGCCAACCGTATCCGGATGATTTTCGAGGATAGGGGCGACAATATCCCTTTCACCGCCGTAAACCGCACGATACACGAGGGATTCGCCGACGATACGCTACGCATCTGCTTTTTCACCGACCATCAATTGTTCGACCGCTTCCACAAGTTCAACTTGAAGAGCGATAAGGCACGAAGCGGAAAGATCACCCTTTCACTCAAGGAGCTGAACCAGTTCTCGCAGGGGGATTATATCGTACATATCGATCATGGCGTAGGACAGTTCGGAGGATTGGTACGCACCGAGGTGAACGGTAAGATGCAAGAGGCCATCAAATTGATCTATCAGAATAACGATATCATCTTCGTCAGCATCCATTCCCTGCATAAATTATCGAAATACAAGGGGAAAGAGAGCGGCGAGCCGCCTAAGTTGAGCAAGCTCGGCACAGGCGCTTGGGAAAAGATGAAGGAACGTACCAAGGCGAAGGTGAAGGATATCGCCCGGGACTTGATCCTCCTCTATTCCAAACGCAAGCAAGAGACGGGTTTCGCCTACACGCCGGACAGCTTCATGCAGCATGAGCTGGAAGCCAGCTTCATCTATGAGGACACGCCGGACCAGATGAAGGCTACCGCCGAGGTCAAGGCGGATATGGAAAGTACCCGTCCGATGGACCGGTTGATTTGTGGAGACGTTGGTTTCGGAAAGACCGAGGTGGCTATCCGCGCGGCATTCAAGGCGGTATCGGACAATAAGCAGGTGGCCGTGTTGGTACCCACCACCGTACTGGCTTTCCAGCATTACCAGACGTTTTGTGAGCGCTTGAAGGATTTCCCTTGCAAGATCGATTATATCAGCCGGGCCCGTACGGCCGCGCAAATCAAGGCTACCTTGAAAGAGCTGAAAGAGGGCGAGGTGAATATCTTGATCGGCACCCACCGGATCGTCGGCAAGGATGTACGTTTCAAGGATCTGGGCTTGCTTATCATCGACGAGGAGCAGAAGTTCGGGGTATCCGTCAAGGAGAAGCTTCGGCAGATGAAGGTGAACGTGGACACCTTGACAATGACGGCCACCCCGATCCCCCGTACCTTACAGTTCTCCTTGATGGGGGCCCGGGACCTTTCCAGCATCACCACGCCACCGCCCAACCGTTATCCCGTGCAGACGGAGGTGGAGCGTTTCAATCCCGATATCATCCGGGAAGCGATCAATTTCGAGATGAGCCGGAACGGGCAGGTATTCTTCATCAACAACCGTATCCAGAACATTTACGAGATGGAAGCCTTGGTACGGCGAGAAGTCCCCGACGCACGGGTAGCCGTGGGGCACGGGCAGATGGAGCCGGAGAAGCTGGAAAAGATCATCCTCGATTTCGTGAATTATGAGTATGACGTATTGATCGCTACCAGTATCGTGGAGAGCGGCATCGACGTGCCCAACGCCAATACGATCATCATCAACAACGCCCAGCAATTCGGGCTTAGCGACCTCCATCAGCTACGCGGACGGGTAGGACGAAGCAACCGGAAAGCCTTCTGCTACCTCCTTTCCCCGCCCCTCACCTCGCTGACGCAGGAGGCACGGCGCAGGTTGCAAGCGATCGAGAACTTCTCCGAGCTGGGTAGCGGTATCCATATCGCCATGCAAGACCTCGACATCCGGGGAGCCGGGAACATGCTAGGCGCCGAGCAAAGCGGTTTCATCGCCGACCTAGGCTATGAGACGTACCAGAAGATCTTGGAGGAGGCGGTAGACGAGTTGAAAAGCGAGGAATTCGCCGATCTTTACGCCGATAATGCCGAAGGGCACCGGGATACGGGCAGCGAGTACGTCCGGGAGACCTATATCGAGAGCGATCTGGAATTGATGTTCCCTCCCACCTACATCCCCAACGACTCGGAACGTATTTCCCTATACCGGGAGTTGGATAATATGGAGGAGGAACGTGACATCCTCGCCTTTACGGAGCGCCTGAAAGACCGCTTCGGCAAGATACCGAAGGAGGGCAAGGAGTTGATCCGGATCGTGCGCCTCCGTCGTATGGCCAAGAAACTGGGTATGGAGAAGGTGATCCTGAAGAAAGGGCAGATGAGCCTCTTCTTGGTGAATAACCCGGACAGCCCGTATTACCAAAGCGAGGCGTTCGGCAAGCTGCTGGGCTTCATCCAAAAGCATCCCCGTGAATGCAACCTCCGGGAGCAGAATGGCAAGCGAAGCATCGTGATCAAGAACGTCCCTACGGTGGAAGCGGCATGCGGCTACCTGCAAGAGATGGAAAAAATAAACTCAACCAACTTTTGACACATCCTCTTACAAACACGAAAAGATATGGAAAAGAAAACGATTATAGACCTTTTTGAGAGTTCAGCCAAGCGATTCCCGAGTAATCCTTTTTTATGGGAGAAGACGGGCAAGCGATTCGAGCCAACCACTTACGCCGAGGTTCGCGACCTCGTCTATGAGGAAGGCGCCGGCCTCATATCGCTGGGTGTGCGAAAGGGGGATAATATGGCTTTACTGAGCGAAGGGCGCAACGCGTGGATCATCGGCGAGCTGGCCATGTTCTACGCCGGGGCGACGAACGTGCCCCTATCGATCAAGCTGGAGGAGGCGAACGACCTCCTGTTCCGTCTCGTCCACGCCGACGTGAAATATATCATGGTATCGGGCCAGCAACTCAAGAAAATCCGGGCGATCAAGGATCAGCTCCCCGCCGTACGGAAGATCATCGTACTCGATGAGCAAGCTGAATACCAAGACCGTGAGATGTCGCTGTCCGAGATACGCCGGATGGGGAAGGTCTATCTGGGTATTCATCCGATAGAGGAGTTCTTGGCGATCGGGCAATCGCTGGGCAACGATGATTACGCCACCATCACCTATACCTCCGGCACGACCGCCGATCCGAAAGGCGTGATCCTCACCCACCGTAACTATACGGCGAACGTGGAGCAAGCGCTCACTTGCGTGGATATAGACGATACGTGGCGTACGTTGGTGATACTCCCGCTGGACCATTGCTTCGCCCACGTGGTAGGATTCTACATCTTCATGTCGAAGGGAGCCTCGGTAGCTACCGTGCAGGTAGGGCGTACCGGTATGGAGACCTTGAAGAATATCCCTATCAATATAAAGGAGTTCAAGCCGTACCTGATACTGAGCGTCCCCGCCTTGGCGAAGAACTTCAAGAAGAATATCGAGCAAGGTATCCGAGCGCGAGGCAAGAACGCCGTCCGCCTTTTCAACCTAGCCTTACGGATCGGTTATATCTATAATGGGGATAGCGACGAGGAGGAAGGAAAAGGTTTCCGCGTCCTCTTGAAGCCACTGGTCCGTTTGTTCGACAAGCTATTGTTCGCGAAAGTCCGTGAGAACTTCGGGGGCGAGCTGAAGTTCTTTATCGGAGGGGGCGCCTTGCTGGATAAGGACTTGCAGAAGTTCTATTACGCCTTGGGAATCCCGATGTACCAAGGATACGGGCTGAGCGAGGCGACACCGATCATCTCGACCAACGGCCCCCGCCGCCATACCTTCGGCAGTAGCGGCGTATTGGTGCGGCCTCTCGACCTAAAGATCTGCGACATGGACGGCAACGTACTTCCTCCGGGAGAGACGGGCGAGATCGTCATCCGGGGAGAGAACGTGATGGCCGGCTACTGGAAGAACCCGGCATCGACGGCCGATACCGTAAAGGAGGGTTGGCTGTACACCGGGGATATGGGATATATGCGTGACGGGCTTCTTTATGTGTTGGGGCGTTTCAAGAGCCTGCTGATCGGAAGCGACGGGGAGAAATACAGTCCGGAGGGTATAGAGGAGGCCTTGGTAGAGCATTCCTCTTGCATCGACCAGCTGATCCTGTACAATAACCAGAGTCCGTACACGACCGCCCTGTTGGTCCCTAACAAAGAACGGTTGAGGAAGCATCTGGCCCACCAGAATCTGGACCTCACGAGCGATCAAGGCCGGGAAGAGGCCATCCGTATCATCCAGCGCCAGATCGACCGTTTCCGCAAGGGAGGCGACCTGTCTAGTATGTTCCCTGATCGTTGGTTGCCGACCACCTTCGCCATCCTCCCCGAGCCTTTCACCGAGCAAAACGGCATGGTAAACAGCACCATGAAGATCGTCCGGGGCAAGGTAGAGAAAGCCTACGCCGCCCGTATCGCCCAGCTCTATACCCCCGAGGGGAAGAACCCGCAGAACAAGTGGAACAAGGAGGCGTTGTAGAGACGCGGCGTGCTCGCCTACTCCATGCACCCCCGAGAAGGCTCCCTAAGCACGAAGCAGTATTACAACCCGGAATATTATCCGTTCTTGGTTCCTACGTTAGATGACAATGGCAAGCAGATCGGGGATCTGGTACAGCCTGAGGGCGGCACGCGTATCATCGTGATCAAGAAGAAATGATTTATCGGCGAGGCCCGGCCACCAAGGTTGGGCCTCGCATTTTTTACAGATTTGACCTCGCGCCCGATATAAGTCCCATTTCAAATTTGAAATTCCACCTCGCACCCGATGTAAGCCCCATTTCAAAATTGAAATTCCACCTCGCGTCCAATGCAAGCCCAGTTTCAAAATTGAAATTCCGTTTCGCACCCAATGTAGGCCCCATTTCAAAATTGAAATTCCATTTCATGCCCGATGTAAGCCCGAATATATGAAAAATGCGATAGGTTTTGGTGGCTGGATCCCAAAATTATCATACCTTTAGCACTGTAAAACGGATCTAGCGATCCTCCTAAAATTTTCAGATATGGAAAAAATAACCAAGGTGAATATTATTTATTTACAGAGATTGAACAACGCCGAGTACCGAACCTTCATGGCCCGCTACGGGAACCTGCTCGCGGGTGGCGGAGGCGACTCGGAATCTCCCGACGAGATCAGCTTCGACCCGAACGACCCGCTGGGCATCCCCCAAGAACTTCGTACGGCCTTCGCCACCGATTTCGCCCTGCTGACCGACGCCGTGAACCAATCCTCGGCCAGCGAGGAGACCGCGCAGATGTCCGCCCTCGACAAGGAGAGGGATGATCTCTTGATCTTCATTACTTCCACTATTACCCAAATGACGAAAAGCCCGCTGGCGGCGCAACGCACGGCGGCCGAGAAGCTATACCTTCCCGTGAAGCCCTACATCGGAGCCGCGCGCCTCGCCAACTTGCAGGAGACGGCCGCCATCGAGGGCTTGCTGGTAGACCTCGACAAGGCCGGGATGCCCGAGGCGCTGGCGGCGATCAACCTCACCGAAGTAGTAGCAGCGCTGAAAGAGAAGAACAAGCAATACGCCACGCTCACCGAGCAACGCGCCAACGCCAAGGCGGACGACCCCGTAGAGAGCGCCAAGAAAATCCGCCTACGCATGGACGAGGAATACGACGAGATGTCCACCTACGCCTTCGCGCAAAGCGTGGTGAAGCCCACTCAAGAGACCGCCGCCTTCATCAACCGCCTCAACGCGCTGGTCGACGAGACGAACGCCCTCTACAACCAACGCATAGCGCAGGCGAGGGCCGCAGCCGCCAAGAAACAAGAAGGCGACAAGCCCGCTACCGACAGCGACTCGCCATCAGAGATATAAAATAATGAAGATCTTTTTCGTTAAATAATGAAGCTCGCGTTTTCTACCGCCGGGTTTCCCATCGAGCGGTGGGAAACCCGGTGATTAATGATTATTAATAGCCTCTCCCCCCTCCCTCCCACGAAAAAAACATACCTTTGCCAACAGTATTATCCGTGAAGGAATAACGAGACATTTACATGATAAGATCTATTCGCTATATCACTTTGCTAGTCCTGTTACAATTCGTGACCGGCATTTCCGTCCTATACGCCCAGAGCATAACTTCCGCGTCCGGAATCGTGAGAGACTCCGTAAGCGGGGAACCCCTATCCTACGTATCCGTCATGTTCGAGAACTCGACGATCGGGGCGATGACCGACGATGACGGGGCTTTCAGCCTCCAGAATGACAAAGGGCTTACCCGGCTGGTCGTATCCTCGCTTGGATATGACAATAAGGTCGTAAACCTAAAGGCGGGGCAAAAGAACAACGCCCTCAACGTGCTCCTCCGGCCTACCTCGTTCGAGATTGCCGAGGTAGTCGTCAAGCCTAAACGTGAGAAATATTCCCGCAAGGACAACCCCGCCGTGGAACTGATCAAGAAAGTCATAGAGCATAAGAACGACAACCGCATCGAGGCGAAGGACGAGTACCAAAGCGAGGTGTACGAGAAGCTCAGCATGTCGCTGGACGACTTCAACCCCAATCTCGAGAAGAATAAGTTCCTGAAGAAATTCAAGTTCATCAAGAACTATCTGGATACCTCGGAGTTCAACGGGAAACCGATCCTGACGATCTCCGTCCGTGAGACGATCTCCGACCAATACTACCGCAAACATCCCAAGGCGGAGAAGACGATCACCAAGGCCAAGCGCCAGCAGGGTATCGACAAGACCTTGGACGATGGAGGCGCCATCACCGCCAACCTTGAGGAGATATTCAAGGGCGTCAATATTTTCGACAACAATATCAATATCTTGTTGAACCGTTTCGTGAGCCCGCTGTCTTCCACGCTGGCCGTCACCTATTACAAATATTATATCATGGATACGGTGGACGTTGCCGGAGATAAATGTGTGGATCTCGCCTTCGTGCCCGTAAACAGCCAGAGCTATGGTTTCACGGGCCGCTTGTACATCACGCTGGACGGTAATTACGCCGTCAAGAAATTCCTCTTGAACACCCCGGCGAACATCAACCTCAACTGGGTGGACAAGCTCCGGATCGAGCAAGAGTTCAAGCGGATGCCGGATAGCACTTGGGTGCTCGCCAACGAGAATACCTACGTTAATTTCTATATCGTAAAAGGGGCGCAACAGCTCTATGCCCACCAGCTAAGGAATTTCGATAAGTATCAGTTCGACGTGCAGAACGCCGACTCGATCTTCGGCCTTCTCGGTCCGATCCATGAGTTGCCCGAAGCCACCGCCCAGACCGACACCTTCTGGATACACAACCGCCATGTCCCCTTGAAAGAGAAAGAGAGCGCCTTGGACGACTTGCTGGCGCAACTTCGCAAGGTACCGGCTTTCAACGTGATCATCAAGACCGCCGAGATATTGATCACCGGTTATATCCCGACCACGGCGGACAAGGATAAGAGCAAGTTCGATTTCGGACCGATGAATACCACTTTCAGCGCCAACCATCTGGAGGGCTTCCGCATGCGTGTGGGAGGTATGACGACGGCAAACCTCAACCCGCACTGGTTCGGTAGCGGTTATCTGGCCTATGGCGTAAACGACCGTAAGCTAAAGTATAACGCCAAGCTGACGTATAGCGTGAACAAGAAGAAATATCACGAGGGAGAAAGCCCGGTGAACAACATCTCCGCGATCCAAGAGTACGACGTATATACGCCCGGTCAGGACTTCCTCTTCACCAGCAAGGATAATATGTTCGTGGCATGGAAGGTAGGCGAGCCCGTCACCATGATGCAATACATCCGCAAGACCATGCTCCAGTACCAGAAGGAATGGCTGAATGGCCTGACCCTTACCACTTGGGCGCGGAACGAGAACAACGAGGCGGCCGGAACGCTCCGCTACGACCGTTACAACGCCGACGGGACATTGACGAACCTAAAGAGTTTCACCAACACGGAGCTAGGGGCCCAGCTTCGTTTCGCCCCGGGCGAGCGTGCCTATAACGGACGAGAGGGTAAGAACTCTCTTTTCAACCTCTCGAAAGACGCTCCTGTATTCAAGCTATCCCATCAGATGGGATTGAAGAACGTGTTGGGGGGCGACTTCAACTACAACCATACGGAGATCAGCGCCGAGAAACGGATCTGGCTCTCTTCCTTCGGACATATCGACGCCTTGGTGACGGCGGGCAAGGTATGGGACAAGGTCCCTTTCCCCTTGCTCATCATGCCGAATACCAACCAGTCCATCACGATCCAGCCGCAAGCCTTCAACATGATGCGTGCGCTGGAGTTCGTAAGCGACCAGTATGTTTCGTTCTACTTCACGTATTATATGAAGGGATGGATCTTAAACCGTATTCCCGGCGTGAAGTGGCTACGTTTGCGTGAGGTGATATCGTTCAGCGGTTTCTACGGAGGACTGACCGATAAGAATAACCCGGCCTTGGACCCGACGGGACTATACCGCTTCCCCGAGGGAACCTCGCCGATGGGCCGTACGCCTTACCTGGAGGCCAGCGTAGGTCTGGAGAACATCTTCAAGATATTACGGATCGATTATTACCGCCGCTTGACGTATCTGGACCAACCGAATATCAAGAAGGGGGGCGTGCGTATAGCGCTGCGGTTCTCCTTTTGAGAATTGAAAATTGAGAATTGAAAATTGAAAATTAAATGGGGGAGTTGGAACGCAGACCGAACGCATGGGCGTTGACGCCGCTGGTGGTATTCTTATTGACTTATTTGGTGGTATCTATCGTGGCGGGAGATTTCTATAAGATGCCGATAACGGTAGCCTTCGTCATCTCCTCGATCGTAGCGATAGCGATCTCCAAGGGAGGCAAATTAAGCAACCGTATCGAGCAGTTCTGCCGGGGGGCGGCCAACAGCAATATCATGCTGATGGTATTGATCTTCATCCTCGCCGGGGCGTTCGCGCAGACCGCCAAGGCGATGGGTGCCGTAGACGCTACAGTGAATCTGGCGATGTCCATCCTGCCCGGTAACCTGTTGGCGGCCGGAATCTTCCTAGCCGCTTGCTTCATATCCATCTCGGTAGGTACGTCGGTGGGCACGATCGTGGCCTTGGCCCCGGTAGCCGTCGGTATAGCGGACAAGACGGGGATGCCGGACGCCCTTATGCTGGGTGTCGTGGTAAGCGGCGCCATGTTCGGCGATAACCTGTCGTTCATATCCGATACGACCATCGTAGCTACCCGCACGCAGGGTTGCCAGATGTCCGATAAGTTCAAGGTGAATATCCGTATCGCCCTCCCGATAGCGATCCTGACCGGATTGATATACGTGCTGGTGGGAAGCGGCGTGGAGAACGCTTACGCTCCGGCCCCGATCGAATGGGTCAAGGTGATCCCTTATCTGGTGGTATTGGTAACCGCCGTTTGCGGGATCAATGTCATGCTGGTGCTATTCATCGGGATCGTCCTGTCCGGTATAGTAGGTCTGTGGACCGGCAGCTTCGATATCTGGGGCTGGAACGCCTCCATGGGACTAGGTATCACGAATATGGGCGAGCTGATTATCGTGACGCTTCTGGCAGGAGGCATGTTGGAGATGATCCGTTATAACGGGGGTATCGACTGGATCATCCGCAAGCTTACCTCCCGCATCCATTCCTCCAAGGGGGCCGAGATGAGCATAGCGGCCTTGGTGAGCTTCGCCAACCTTTGCACGGCCAACAATACGATCGCCCTCATCATGGCCGGCCCGATCGCCAAGGATATAGCGGACCGGTTCAAGATAGATCCCCGCCGCAGCGCCAGCCTATTGGATATCTTCTCTTGCTTCGTACAGGGAATCATCCCCTACGGCGCCCAGATGTTGATGGCCGCCGGACTCGGGCATGTCTCCCCTATCGAGATCATGCAATATCTTTACTACCCGTATCTATTGGGAGCAGGCGCCTTATTGGCGATCTTATTCAATTACCCGAGGAAATATACACACGTATAGGCTGCCCGTCCTTACGAAAAAACACAATAGTATTCAAAGCAAAAAGACTATTGTGTCCGGGATTGAATACTATTGTGTTCGCTGATGAATACTACTGTGTTCAGGTGGGAACACGGTAGTGTTTGGGAGCGATGGGAATACCGCTGTCGGATTAGCCGAACAAATCCAGCGTAAGCTGTTTCTTCGCGGCTTCCAGTTTACGAAGATGCCGCTTGCCTTGAGGGGTGACGATCTCCATCTTATCGAAACGGGTACGTATCACCGTAGTCACGGTATAGCTCACGTTGACCACCTCTCCTAGCTCCGACAGACGGCGAGCGATCTCCAAGACGCAATCGATGCACATACCGCTCGTGAACGAGATCTTGTCCTCGAACATCTGTTTCTTGAAATCCTCATCTTGCATATAGAAATCGATCGTCTCGCCTCCCTTGTTGTAGATACCTTTCCACCGATACTTACTATCTTTCAGTACCGGCGAGATGATCTCTATCGTGGCCTTATTATCCTTGACCGTAGGCAGATCGTCGCTACGCAAGATAAAATAATCGAACTGGTCCCGTTTCACCTCCAGCGAACCGGAACGGTTGCGATCCTTCTCGTTCAACTCACGTACCGAGATTTTCGTCACCTTCGGATACCCTTTCAAAGCCTCGTAGAAATTAGACTTACACTTACAGAAACGGGGCGAGGCGTTCAACAGGTCGATCAAGCGGTGTGAAGGCGTAGCCCCCGGAGTCTTCAGCCGTAGTTCACGGCGTAACTTGAACAGCTCACGCTGCATCTCCTCCTCGTCCGCCGGCGTACGATCCATCAGCGGTTGTCCACCTACCGACAAGGAAGGACGGGTCAATATCTGCATCACCAAGTTCAACACGATAGAGATAGAGCGGCTACTCTCCCCAGCCACGCCCAGCTTCTCACGGAAACCACCCTCCTTATCGTAAGGCTCGTTGTAAACCGTCAGCTTCACGTCCAGCATATCCGCCAAGGAACGTATCAGCGTAAGAATCTCCTTCTCACACCGGTGCTTGGTCATGGCATCCATATAATTGGATTTATTATTAAAGGAATAACGTATCTCCAGCTTATTCGCGAATTTTAGAATAGAGTCACTCATTTGTTTCTAGTTTTTCGGTTCTTCTTTCGGTTTACGATCAAAAAACGGGTTCTTCGACGAGGCGCTGACCGGTATCGCCATCACGCATTTACAGTCTCCCAACAGCCCCAATCGCTGGGCCGCCAAGCCGGCGCTGAACATGACACGAGTATCCACACGCAGGTCCGCCGCCGTAGCGCAAGCCGAGCCGATAGCGATACCCAGATCGACGGAATTAATAGCGCACGGAACCAAGTCCGGCTTCTCCACGCAGGTATCGAAACCGCAATGGGCACAGTTCAAGCCTTGTACTTTCTGGGAGGTACCGATAATCACCACGGCGTCGGCACTCTTTATATTCTCGGCGTCACGGAGCAGGAACTTGAATCCGGTCTCGGCCGCTATCCGGATCATCTCATCGGACAAGCGCAAGATATCCCCATCCGTCACCATCGCTATCTCTATGATATCAATACCCTTGCCTTTAGGAGCCGTGCGAGCGGCTGTCATCATACGGCGTGCGGCCTGTAACACAAGCTCATGCCTGATTTCTCTTTCGTTCTGTATCATATCCTTCTAAATTCAGTGAAACAAAATTAAGCAAAATATACGAAACCAAGGCAAACATATGAGGATAGAATTCATAATTCAAGATTAGTCATTCGGTCCGTGGCCTTAAAGGGATAAGCCGGGTATTCATAAATACTGAAGCGAGGCTCCGTCTCTCCCTCGCAATAATTCCAGATCGTACGGTACTCATTGACATCCTCGCCCATCTCCTTCAATTGCCTAAGGTAAGCGGCCACGGATTTATTCTCCACGATATAAACCTCACCCATTTGATCGATAATCGGGCTATGCCGACGGCTCCCGTCGTGATCGAACTTAAGAATCCGCTTTCCCTCGGAAGTCAGGCCTATGGTATGGAAAGTCATGCTCTTACCAATAGCGGGCAAGTTCAATACATTACGATCCGTACCTGCGAACAACAACCCGTTTTCCTTCAGGAAACGAACCAAACGCTTGCCTAAAGGACGTTGGTTACGGATCATATCATACAACTCCGCCTGTTTCTCCTTCGGCACCTGCCCGAAGATCTTCTCCTCACGAGCCTCTTGCAACGAGCGGCTATTCGGGGTGTAAACCGCATAATTCTCCCGGAATCCTTTCACGGAGAACGTATAATAGCAAACCACCCCAAGGGCGTTTAAGGTCTGCCGTAATTTCGCCGTATGCCCCCTACGGGAAGCCGAAACCGTATATACCAACTGATTCGTGATCGTCCAGCCCGCCGCCAAGATCGCCTCGATAGCGTGCCTCGCCTCCGGTGTCACCTCTAGTGGAGACTGGAAATGCGTTTGTATATAGAACTGGCTCACGCCGATAGCGGAAGCCTTCTCCTTGAACTCCCTCAATATACCGACCAACTCATCGGTCACACGCAGCGGAAGATAAGCCAGCAACCGGGAACCTAGCCGTACCCGTTGCAACTCGGCGTACTTCTCGCCCTCCGGACGGCTCTCGTTCGCCTTCCGTTTCCGCACCGCCATCTTATATACCGCCTCCAATATCTTACGCAAGGTAGCGTTCTGGCTCATCAAGGCATCCCCGCCCGTTATCAGGATATCCCTCAGCTGGGCGTCTTCCTCGAAATAACGCATCAGACGACGTAACTTCCGGTCCCAACTCTCCTTAGGCTTCAGAGCCTCGAAATCGAAATTCAACCGCTCGCTCTGAAAATCATACATGCGCTGGCAAGAAGCGCACAATCCACCGCAGGCACGCCCCATTGAATCGGGGATCAAGATCGCCACCTCCGGATACCTCCGGTGTATATTATGTCCCTCCGGCAATAGCCAACCCGCCGCGTTCGGCTCATCGGCAACGACCATGTCTTCCTTTTCCCACGCCTTAATGCTTCCATACGTATCTACCAGCTCGTTCGAGTACATGATGTACGATCGCACCGTAGCGTCGTCATACCCCTCATGTTCTATATTTAATAGGGAAAGATAATAAGGAGTCACAAAAAAGGGCATCCCCTTCTTTTTGGCACGGGCCAATAAGCTCATCGTCTCGTCCGACAGGGAATATCCCAAAAAGGAGTTCAATTCCGTAGGACTCTTGATCGCCATCGACAAATGGAAACGAGCGGTATTCCACCATTCACGTACCCGGGCCTCTTTCTCCTCATAGGAGATGCCCTCGGCGAACTGAAAACGTGACGAAGGGCTATGGCGTCTTTCTATCTTCTTGATCAAGCAAGCGATGATACGCTCCTTGTTCCTCTCACGGATAGCGATTACCTCCGGGTCGAGCCCGGTCGGCCAGCGGCTCATCTGCCTTTTCACCAATGCCCGGTCCGGTAGGATCTCAACCGGATATTCCAATAAATCAAACTGATGGTATAGGTCGATAAATAAATCAGGAGAGACCTCATTTTCCAAATGGCCGGTCAGGAACTGCCAAAGATAAGTGACCGTCCGCACCGGAAGACGCTCGCCCGTAGACAGCTCGTCCACGAAAGTATCATCATGCTCAATCAAAAGAAGGATACGTCTCGCCACCGCCATTCCTACGTTTTCTTGGGTACTTTCCTTTTCCGTGAGCCGGGATAAAATAAGAGAACGCAAAGCATCCTTAAAATACTTTGCGTTCTCACTTTCTTCCGCTAAGGTCACCAACCAAGGGAAGCTCTGATTATATACTTTTTTCAGTTTAGAAATGTCGGATACAAGATGTTCTTTTTTTATCATAAGCATGTCATTTTTGTAGATTAGAATACATTTGTAAAGCGCCCTCTTGACGATTTTCTACAAAAATAACAAAAAATACGGCAAAATGCCGTTTATACAAATCTAAAACATCTTAATAAATCCTTACCATACGATCGACGGACAATACTGCGATATCGTATTTTTCAATACCTTTAGATTGATCGGCTTCGTGATAAAACCGGAAGCCCCGGCTTCTTTAGCGGCTTCCATATCAGAGTCGAATACATAAGCCGACTGCATGATTACGGGGATATCTTTCGATAGCTTACGGATTTCCTTCAAGGACTCGATACCCGTCATCTCAGGCATCTTTATATCCATCAAGATCAAGTCCACCTCGTTTTCCTTAAAGAGAGCCAAAGCTTCCAAACCAGTTTTAGCACGGATCAAATTACAATATTTATGTAAAATGGTCTTCAGAAGTAAATAATTACTTTCCTCATCCTCCGCGATTAGCAACGTGGGCTTTCCTCCACCCAAATCATTTTTCACATCCATATATATAACGTTTTATTCTTTTAATCAAAATCAAATAAACTCTGATGAAGCAAAGATAAAACAAATATTAGAAAGTAGACATAAAATTCAAGGAGATATGAGTATTCGGGGAAGTTCTTTTTCCACCCATGCTAGAAAGTTACGTCTATACCTCCCATAAATATCGCCTTCGGCATCGGGAATCCTTCGTTGATGGAATAACGGGTAGCCGTTAAATTCTCTCCTTTGACAAATAGATTCAAGCCTTTATCACGTGTACCGAAACGGTAGGCTGCTTTCGCGTTCAAGGTTGTAAAATCTTCCTTCTCTGTACAACCTTCATTGGTATATAGATCAAAGATAGATTGTACATTTACATTTAAAGTAAAACGTCCCGGTTTATAAACAGCCCCTACATAAAATTTTTGACCGGGGGCACCCGGAATAGGCTTACTCATATGCAGATAACTGTAATTTAAATTCATACTTAAATTCTCACAAATTTGATAACGAGTTTCAAACTCAATACCTTTATTTGTAAAGGTACCCGTATTTAGATTCTTGAAAGGAGGCCTATTATCCCCATTTACGCTCACCGAATAAATCATATCTTTCCCATCAATAAAAAATGCGGTTAACTCAGCATATAAATCACCACCCAAAAAAGATTGTCCGACAGCCACCTCATAATTCAACATACTCTCCGGTTTCAAATCTGGATTTGCAGCTCCCCACATATACATTTCACGAATATTGGGGCTACGAAAACCTCTAGAAACAGAAGCCCGAATCATATTTCCCTCAAAAGGACGAACAGTCACTCCCCCTTGAGGGACCCATTCTCCACCATAAGTACTGCTGTGCTCATAACGAACGCCGGCATTCAAACTTAACATATCAAACAAATCCTGTTGCATAATGACATATCCAGCCGTTTCATTCACAGTTTTGTCAACCAATTCTTTTTCAGAGCCATCGTTATTATCATTCCAAGCATGTCCACCCCAGTTTTTATAATCAATACCTACGGTAAAGTTATTCCCTTTAAACAAACGAAAAGACTCATACAATAAGACACCGACGTTGTGGTCATCAGATCGGAATAAATAAGTCAATGGTTTCTCTCCCGGATCGTAGCCATCATTAATCTTATGATTTCCCCAATTATAAAACAAACGTAAAGCCCCGCTCATTTTCCCATAATTATTTACCAAAGCCATAGATGCCGTACCACGCAGGATATCCATCTTATTATCTAATACAGGAGCCGAGATCTTCCCTGGATTTTGAAATTTAGATTTAGCTAAGCTAACATCTCCTGTTATCTTATAATGTTCATTGAATGTATATCCCAAATTAGCAAAACCATTAGTAATATTAAAATCCGAATTCGGACGATGTCCGTCAGTACGATCATGGTTAATTGAGACAAAACTACTGAACTTCCCAACGTTAAAACCATTATTCACCATATATTTTTGTGTGTTATAGGAACCATACATCACACGGGCCTGCGTACGCCTTCCTTCTTGTTTATGATGACGAGTGATAATATTAACAACTCCTCCCATAGCGTTTGAGCCATATAATAAAGAACCCGGTCCACGGATAACTTCTACCCGCTCAACATCCGAAGCAACATATGTATCAGGTAATGCATGTCCGAACACACCTGCCCATTGCGGTTGTCCATCAAACAACATCAAAACCTTATTTCCACTCCCTACGCCACGAATATTTACGGTTCCAGCCGCTCCTTCCGAAACACCAAATCCTGTGATTCCTTTTTGTGTCACAAATAATCCCGGCACATACTCCGATAATACAGGAAGCAACGCCGATTCACTGCTAGCCTCAATCTCTTCCCGTTCGATGACCGAGATAGATAACGGCACACTGTTCCGGTTCACATGGATCTTGTTGGCGGAAACCACCACCCCTTTCAAATTGATCAGACTGTCAATCTCTGCCGGATCTATCGCAAACGCCATGGAGCCTATCAACAGTCCGGAAACTAGTAAAAGTTCTTTTCTCATATACTACTTACATCTATAATATTTATCATTTTAAACATCCCGTAGTGGCACGTTCACCAGAAAACGTGTTACCAAGCCTGCAAAAAAAAGCATTAATCCGCCCGGCTCATCACCAACTTACCATGCTTAATGCCTTTGATTGCCGTCAACTTATCCGACAATTCTGTCAAGCGGTGAGCCGTTCCCATCACCGTCACTATATGCAAGCAAAAATTCTGATTGATATAATACTGGGAAGACGACAAGATCACATCCTTATAATTTTGTTGGATACCCGTGATTTTCAAGGAGATCTCTTTCTTGACTTGGTCATACATGATCACGATCGTCCCGGCTACGATATGGTTGCATTGCCATTTACGTTCGGCTACATTCTTCTCTATCAGAAAACGAATCGCCTGTGAACGATTGGCGAAGCCATTCTCATTCACATATTGATCCAATGATTCCAACAGATTGTCTTCCAAAGAGACACCAAAACGTTTTAAAGACATAAACCCTTTTTTTATAATTTTCGATGTCAAAGGTAGTATTTTTTAGGGGAATCTCGGTATTATATTGGCAGGAAGAGGAAAAATCAGTCGCTAATCACGAAAATTCACTCCGGTATCCCACCATAAGCGGGTACCTCCGGTATCCGGACCTCCCAAATACTCACACAAGACGGAATATTGAGCCGGGTTACCGGAAATAATGCTAACCGGGAAATTCAAACGACGAATCATCGTTCGCGTATCGATCTTTCCATTGCTTTTATTCACCAAAACCGGGAACAAACGGGGATAACCGGTACGCCTCTGCTCCGCCCAAGCCTCACAGCCCTCGGGGTAACAAGCGATCCATTTTTGGGTAATGATCTTCTCCAGCTTGGTCTCCCTAGAGGCTTCTTCATCCCATGCCGGAGACACCAAGCAAAGCGCCTTCGCAGAATAGTCGGGAGTAAACGTATCCACGAAATCGGCGGCTACATGATCACTTTGTAAATAAGCGTTCGCCTCTCCTACCCTCCATTGATTGAACGATGATCGTACGCCTTGCTCATAGCAAGTCCCGGCGTCCTCCCCGGACCAGCCCCGCAAGGCTGCCTCCGCACGTAAGAACCAAACTTCCGCAGGCGTCATTAAGATAGCGTCCGTTTTCTGGGTAATCGTGCTTCTCGAATGCTCACTATAGCGGGAATGATTAAATCCTGTCCCTTGCCGGATTCCACGGTACTCCCCGGAATATCCCTGTCCGGTAGCAGGCTCAAAATAACGGGATAACCGAGGGTCTTTATATCCTTTAAGGATCGATTCCATATTAGCGTTCATAAAAACCTCTCCCCACGCCTTATTGATCTCCCCCAGCGGATTCGAATAGCCGGTTCCGGCGGTAGAAACCGCAACGACCTCATAAGCCTCCTCCAGCAAACCGGCTGGATGTGTCAGCGACTTATGCGCCTCATCCCTTGCCTTATCAGGGTCGGCCATAGCGATACGAATCGCCAAGCGCAAACGTAATGAGTTGGCGAAACGCATCCATTCCCCAAACGTCCTGTAATTCTCCGGCATAATCATATCGAAACGAGAAAAGGTTTCCTCTCCATCATATTCAGACAGCAGGTGAATAGCCTCCCCCAAATCTTGGAAAAAAGCATAATAAGCGTCTTTCTGGGAATCCGGCATTACCCCGGCATCCGACTCCCCAAACTTTGTATACACGATCGGGCCATAATAATCCGAGATCCGATGCATGATCTCTACTTTCAGTATTTTAGCGATCGCATAGAAAGCCGGATATTTGTCACGGGAATGATCTTCCGTCTGCTTTATCTCCGTCATGATATATCCATACGTATTATCCCACATCGTACCATTCCAGCCATCCTGCAAATTATAGACCGTATTCCCCAATCCTGCGTTGAAGGGTTTAAAATCATGCATATAACCGGAAAACATATCCGCATTCAGATTTTGCATCGTCTGGAAATGCCAGTTCTTACCACTCCCCCAATCATAATTAAAATAAATCCCCATCTGGACTACCTTTAGCCAGACACCGAACGTATTATAATCATACGTTTTCTGCTCATCGGTAAAACCCGTATTATCGGTATTATACTCCTCGAATTTACCCGTACAGGAAAAAAGGAGCAACACGGCCAACAGACCTGCCATCTTATTCAGAAATCTCGTCTTCATACGCTTAGAATGAAAGTTTCACATTAAAGCCGACACTTCTCGTAGTCGGTATCCCGAATATATCAATCCCTTGATTGCTATTGCTCGCCGAAAGCACGGCATCCGGATCAAATGGAGCCTTTTTATAAATAAAGAATAGATTCCGGGCGACAAAAGACAGTTCCGCCTTTTTGAGAAATTGTTTTCTCCCCAGCAATCTCTTCGGTAGCGTATATCCCAAAGATAACTCCCGCAAACGGATATTGGTAGCATCGTACATATAATATTCAGTCACACCGTTTCGTCCTCCCACCTGCTCATAAAATCCTTTTATGTTATAAATATGATGCCCTTCCAAATCCACATACCCCATCGTACGGGCCTCTCCGGAAACCTTACTCACTCCCGTTTGGTCAAGCACAGCCTGAGTCTGGGCCAGCACATCTCCCCCAAAATGCCCGTCAATCAAGAAATAGAACGAGAAATCCTTATACGTGAAACTATTTCCCCAACCCAATAAGAACGCCGGATTGCAATTCCCCACCTTAGCCGTATTCCCGCTGCCGATCTCTTGGGGCAAGCCGTCCCGACCATACACGATCGCACCATATTTATCCCGCTCAAAAGCTTTCCCATAGATATCACCAAACGAGCCACCTTCCACCAAACGCATCGTATAGCTAGAGGAGAATCCTTCATCTCCTTGAATAAAGCTAGCCAAATCATCATGTAGTTTCTTTACTTCATTTTTATTCCGGGAAAAGTTGAGTGTCGTATTCCATTTAAACTGATTCGTTAAGATAGGAACCGCACCGAACGTCAATTCCACTCCCATATTCTGTATATTTCCCGCATTCACAAAATAATACTTGTATGCGGCTCCAGCGGAAGAAGGTAAAGAGAAGAGTTGATTTTTCGTATTGGTCTTATAGAACGTAAGATCCACGTCCATACGATAATCAAAGAATTTCCATTCGGTACCTATTTCAAAAGAACTGCTCATCTCCGGCTTCAAGGTACCGAACGGAGCCGTATCATTCGGCTGGGGAATCCCGCCCGCAGCGATATGGCCTACCGTATTGCTAACGAATAAGGGTATATCATTACCCACCTTACTCCAAGAAGCCCGTACTTTCCCAAAAGATTTCAAGGAAGGCATCGAAAAGGATTTAGGGATAATCCAAGAAAGACCGACTGAAGGATAGAAAAAACCTCTTGATTTACGTTCCGTAAACGCAAGGGTAGATGACCAGTCATTACGTGCGGTCACATCTAAGTAAAGGCTTTCCTTATATCCCAACTGCGCCATAGCAAAAAAGGATTGCATTTGCCGGCGTGCGTCATCCGACTCCTCGATATAGGCACTGGACGACATGTTAATATTAGCGATCGTAAAGACATTCGGATAATACAAGGAAGCCGTTTTCGAATCCAGCCTCAACGCACTGGTGCGTGTGTCCGTTATGCTCGTACCGATAGCGGCGTTCAAGGAGAAATCATCCCAGCTCTTATTCAATTTAGCCATCAAATCCCCATAGAGCAACGTAGTCTGGTAGGTGTAATAAATGTAACGCCCGTTCTCACCGGCGATACCCGGAGAGGTAGAAGCGTATATTTCCTGCTGATACTTATCATTCACATAATCGATATTTCCACGGCCCTGTAATGTAAGCCAATCTGTCACCTTGAAACTAGCGGAAGCCAACGCCAACACACGGGCACGTTTGTCCTCGTTTTCCGTACGGTTGACCAACCAATAAGGATTTTGCTCAAAATCAGTAATCGTAGTATACCAGTTCTGGACGTTCATATTCCGTTTCTCGTTATATACCTCAAAGTTCTCCTTATAAGGTGCCATATCCATCCCTCTAGGAAACGTGTATAAACCTTGTAACGGGTTCATATAAAATCCCCCGGCCGTAGGTTTTCCTTTGATTGTTTGGAGTATCAAGTTTACCTGCCCCTCCAAGATCAAACGATCATCAAAGAAAGAAGAACTTTCACGGAGATTAAAATTATGCTTGCTTAAATTATTCTTAGGAACGATGCCCCGTGCGGTCGTATTGGCATACGAAAAATAATTTTGCACATGGCTATTCCCTGCCGTAAATATCAATGAGTTAATAGCGGTAATACCCGTCCGGAAGAAATCGCCGACAGGGTCATAGACCGGAAGAGAAGCCCGGTCTCCCCAACAAGTTTCCGCCCCTTCCATCCGTCCGAACTCATTCTGAAACTTGGGGAGACTGATCGCTTGATCAACAGTCAGCGACGAGGAGAAATGAATATTCCGTACCCCGGCCTTACCTTTTTTCGTTTTGATCAAGATCACACCGTTCGCCGCTTGTCCCCCATACAACGCAGAGGCCGAAGCCCCTTTCAAGACACTCAAACTCTCTATATCATCAGGATTTAGATTAGAGATACCATCGCCCGCATCCCGGTTACCGGCATCGGCCGTACCACCGATCGTTGTCAAGGCTTGCTCACTGCTAATGCTCAAGATCGGGACACCGTCTATCACATACAAAGGCTGGTTATTTCCGGATGCGGAACGACTACCTCGAATAATCACCCGGGACGAGCTACCCAGACCGGCGGAAGTCCGGTTAATCTGGAGTCCAGCCATCTTTCCGGAAAGCGTACTCATAAAATTAAAATCCTTGGCCCTTACCAATTCCCCACCTGTGATTAACTGGGTGGCATAAGGCAAGGAAGATTCTTTCTTCTCGATACCAAGAGCCGTAACAACTACCTCGTCCAAAATCTGGGCGTCATCCTCCAACTGCACATTCAATGACAATTGCCCCTCATACTCAATTTCCCGTGAACGATAACCGATATAAGAAAAAACCAAAGTAGCCTCCTCGGGAAGCTCCAATACAAAGCTGCCATCCATATCCGTAATCGTACCGTTTCTCGTTCCTTTTTCCACCACATTCACGCAGGCAATAGGCTCTCCTTTGTGATCGGTCACAATGCCTTTTACCTTACCATCCAGCTTTTGTTGCATTTGGATTATCGCCTCTTTCTTATTCAAGATGATCTGGTCATTCATGACCGTATAGACGATCTCCGTGTTCTTAAATAATAAATTTAAAATCTCGAAAACCGTACGTCCGGATAAAGATTTACGCACTTTCTCAGATAAATTGATCACCTGAGCGTCATAAATAAAAGAATAATTGGTTTGACTCTCAATCTCATCCAGAGCGCCAGCCAAGCTAACCGGGGGAGAGATACGAATATAGGATTCCGAACGTTCCTGTTGGGCGCCCAGCGGGAATATACATAATAATAGTAGAATGAAGATATAAATATATAATCTCATAATTTACACACGCACAATTTATCATGGGTAAATGTAAGAATTATTATCTAATACTATTCAATTATAACAAAAAATTCTCGCTTGGAGTACTGTTCTTCACAGATAAGTATCTCCAAACGAGAATAACCATCAGCTTCTGTTAAAGCTCAATATAATCAATCTGTCTGTTTATTTATTTTGAAGATGTGCAATAGTTGGAATTCTTATCCCACCAAATCGGGGTCGAAACCACATCACCTTTCCCACCTAACATGGATTTGCCTTTCTCATATTCAGCAGCATTTACCAATTGCTCTTTCATCGGGTATTTCATACGTTTGATAAAATTTTGAGGATTCAAGATATTTGTATCACTATTATTATATACAGCTTGATCTCGATAAACAGCCACATCCAAACGAGGCAAGTTCAAACGACGCTTGTCATTCCAAGCTTCCTGCGCCAAATCTGGAAGTCCGGCGATATATTTCTGCGTGATGATCTTCTCTAAAGCCGTATTGCCTGCGCCTTGTTGATCGTCATATTTCGCGCTGGTACCAGCCTCATTCTTTTCCGTGGAAGCCAAATACTCCTCAACATCACCCGATACACCCCAAGTCTCGAAGGAAGCACGTACACCTGCCTCATAAGCAGCTTTAGCATCACCGGCGACCAAATTACGGGCGAACAACTCAGCTTTCAAGAAATCAACTTCCTCAGAAAGGAACATATCATAAGGACGAGATTTATACGGAGCGCCATCTTTAATAATAAAGCCCATCTCTGCACATTGCTTAGACTGATAAATACCAGTATTCGCCTCCTCTGCTTTCGCACCGTATACCAAACCTTTCCAATCACCATTCTCAATACCCGGCTGGAACATCTTCGGGGCACGAGGGTCTACCTTAGCGGGATGTACATTCGATACGGCAACTCCGGATGTCTGGTTTACCACGCCGGCAGGCCAATCGATATTACCGATATTAGTCACTAATTTCTCAAATGACTTAGACATACAGATCGGACCGCTCCAAGTAATCTGGAACATCGTATAGTTATAGTCCTGTCCCCAAGAACCATCCGCTTTTGGAGGCATATAAGCATTATCAGCCTTGCTTGAGATCAAACCACAAGGAGATGTCAAAGCGGCATTTGCCTCAGCGACACATTTCTCTCGATCCACCTCAGATAGACGAACAGCGAAACGAAGACGCAAGGAGTTTCCAAATTTTTTCCAAAGAGAAACGTCATTCTTATAGACCAAGTCGATACCTGCATCCGAGAATATAGGCTCAGCGCTATCGCTAAAGCTATTCAACGCCTCATCCAATTCCGTGAAATATTCATAATAGATATCCTTCACCGATTTATAAGGAGGATTATCTTCTACGGTAGCATAGGCCGGGAAAGGCATCGGACCAAACTTATCCGCAGCCAGGCTATGGATATACACACGCCAGATACGAGCGAAAGCGATCGTATTAGCGTATAAGTCCTTATCTTTTTCCATCAAACTACGGATCACGATATTGATAGAAGAAATCTGTGTCAGATACGCTTGCCATGTTAAATTGTTCCACTCGTCATTTTGGATATAATTCTTAGTTGCCCAACCACCGCCATCGACCAACATTTGAGAGTAGAAATCAATTTGCAAAGGTTTCAAGCGTTGTTCCACATCACCATCGATAATCATCCCACCACGTAGCGTAGAGGCCAATCGAGGTTCGCTCATATTGTAATTTACATCATCCGTCGGCTTATCCGGGTTATCATTTATACCTGTCAGGTCGCAACTGGCCATACTCGCCATCATAAACGAACAAGCTGCTAATATCTTTATATTACTTTTCATAATAATTCCATTTTTAGATTTATGTTTCATTAAAATGCCAGATTAATATTGAAACCTAAGCTTCTCATAGTAGGCATAGAACCGTACTCGATACCTTGGGCGTTACCAGATGTATAAGCAGCCTCCGGGTCGAATCCCTTTGTCTTACTATAAATCATGAACAAGTTACGAGCCACGAAACTCAAGCGAGCGGAAGTAAATGGAGTCTTCGCCAACATCGTTCTCGGGAAATTATAACCCAAACTCAACTCACGTAAACGGATGTTTGTCGCATCGTACATATAAGCCTCTGTCACATTATTGCTAGAAAGACCATTCCAATAAGCTTGAGCCGTAATACTCTTCGTATTGGGAGTACCATCGGCCAATACCCCCGGAACAACCATACCATCACGACCATCCAACGTCATCTCTAAATTACCGGATGAAGCACCCGCACGGATAGATCCCATATACACATCACCGCCATAACGCATATCGAACATGAAGTTCAACACGAAATTCTTATATGACAAGGTATTGCTCCAACCCATCATCCATTTCGGCTGGTTGTTACCCAACAATACCATATCGTCCGTTCTCAAAGGAACACCATCGGCACCGATAATAATGTTGCCGTTATCATCCCGTTGATAAGCGTAACCGTAAATATCTCCATAGGCTCCACCCTCGTGAGCGACGATCTTCAAGAAACTTACTGATGCATCACTAAGGATCTGCTCTTTCGTATCATCTGTCAATGAAATTACCTTGTTGATATTCTTTGACCAGTTCAACTGAGTATCCCATTGGAAACCACTCTCGGAGATATAAGGAGTAGCGTTAAACGCAACCTCTACACCTTTATTCTCAATATTACCGGCGTTGATCATCTTTTTCTTAAACCCTGTAGCGGAAGGAACATCGATCTTTAAGATCTGGTCTTTGGCGTTCTTCTTATAATACGCTACGTCGACACCAACCCTATTCTCAAACGCCTTCAACTCAAGGCCTAACTCCCAAGAGTTGATCGTCTCATTCTTTAAATTTGGATTTGCCATCCAATCCTCGTTGCTGGCATTAAAAATACCCCCTTTAATATCATAACTGATATTATAATAGTCACGCAACATATAAGCGTCCGTATCATTACCTACCTGAGCCCAAGACGCACGGATCTTACCGAAAGAAAGAATACCCGTGTTATGCCCCATCTTATTCAACATTTGGGTGAAAATCCAGCTAACACCTACCGACGGGTAGAAATAAGAGTCATTGTCTTTCGGAAGTGTTGAAGACCAGTCGTTACGAGCGGTTAAGTCCAAATACAAATAGTCGTCCCAAGACAATGATGCCGTAGCATATAGCGAGTTGATTTGTTTACGGTTGCGAGTATACTCACCACCATGTGTCTTACCGTTGGCGATCGCATGGAAATCGGGAATCACAAACTCACCGGATGATTCCTTGTACCATGTAGAATTACGGTACATCATATTACCACCTACCGTACCTACGATACCAAATCGATCCCAGTTGCCTTTAGCAGTCAATAAGAAATCAGAGTTGATCTCGGTGAATTTCTCCATATTGGCAGTCATGCTACCGTTGTTCTCCCAATACGGGTTACCTGTCGCACGAATCGTCTCATACTGGATGGTGTAATTATCCATACCAGAGCGAAGCTTCAAGCTCAACCAATCCGTAAACGTGAAATCCAAGGCCGCAAATCCGATAAAGCGGTCTTTCTTATCCTTGTTCGTATTGCGGTAAGCGGACCAATACGGGTTATTGGCGTTGGCTCCCGTGTCGATCAGATAACCAGCGGGCTTTCCGTCCGCACGTTTCCAATCATTATCTTTATAGGCGTCATAGTCAGAGAAGCCCACACTTCGGGGCATACTTAAATAGTTAAGGAAGATATTATCCGGGTCGCCCGCTAATTTCACACGGTTGTTCGTATGCTGGCTTACATAATTAACCTTCACGTCGGCCGATAACCATTTAGACAGTTTAGCCGTAGAACGCAAGTTGATAGACGTACGATCCATTCCGCTATTCGGAACAACACCCTTATTATCCAAGCGTGTCACGCCGGCACGGAAAGTGATATCCTCGGAACTCTTGCTCAAATCCACGCTGTTTGTCCAAGTGGTACCAGTGCGCAAGAAGTCCTTATATAAATCATTGTCTCTCGCCGCATACTGGTAAGAACCCATCGCCATATCCTTAGAAGAACCGTCCATAGCGGCACCCCAGCTCGTCGCTTTATTATTATCGAAAGCGCCGTCGATACCTTGTCCGTATACATCTTGGAACTTCGGGGTTTGCATCGGGTTCTCAGCCGTGAAATTCGAGTTGATACTTACGCCCCAACCTTTATTCTGGCTACCTTTCTTAGTCGTGATCATCACGACACCGTTACCTGCACGGCTACCATACAACGCCGCAGCTGCCGGGCCTTTCAATACGGACATACTCTCGATATCATCCGGGGAGATATCAGAGATACCGGAACCTTTATCCACGTTACCGTTACCCCAATAGTCATCCGTACCACCGCTAAAGTTATCGATAGGTACACCGTCCACAACGATCAACGGCTGGTTATTACCAGTAATAGAGTTATTACCACGAATCACGATACGAGAGGAACCACCGACACCGGTACCATTTTGCTTGATCTGCAAACCTGCTACCTTACCAGCCAAAGCGTTGGCCACGTTAGCATCACGGGTTTGCGTCAGGGACTCACCTTTCAATTCAGACATAGAATATCCCAAAGCCTTTTTCTCACGCTTGATACCCAAAGCGGTTACCACGACTTCATCCAAGGCTTGCGTATCATCGACCAATTGAACCTCGATAGAAGGTTGTCCGGTAAAGACGATCTCTTGCGTATTAAAACCGATATAGGAAACTTGTAAAGTCGCATTGTTAGGAACATCCAACTCGAAACGGCCATCCATATCCGTGATGGTACCGTTGGTAGTTCCTTTGACAATTACGTTAGCACCGATAATAGCCTCGCCCGTTTTGTCCGTAACGACACCGACTGCTTTTCGTGTCTGTTGTTGAGCGTTTAAGACTGTGACTTCATGCGTGTTCTCTGCGAAAACCATGGCCGGTACCAAACAGAATGCGCATACCCCCATGTTAATCATTAACGGAATTTTTCGAAAAAGAGAATAACTATTCCCCCTTAAAGCATTTAAGGTTACAATTTTATTCATATTTTTGTAGTGTTACTATTTATAATAAAGTTATTTGTAGCTGCGCCAACAGCTCTTCTTGACTTTTCGTACGGGAGAATACGCCAATATTCTTCCGTATGTTTTTAATCCTTGTTTATTCTTTCTTCATGGGCAGACGTATTTTAGAAGGTTACACATTATTTCTCATTTTGATATTTCCACGACTGAGGTTCCCGATCCACTGTCCTTAACGGTAGGTTTATGTATCGCATACTGGATTCCCGACGCCAATTTCAGGTATTCCAATACTTGAGGCAATTGCTCGTCCTTGAAACGGGCTGTTATTATGGACTTGAGTATCTCGTTATCTTTTACCTCGAATACTACATGATAATGACGTTCCAGCGTTTTCAATACTTTATCCATCGGATGGTTCCTGAAGATAATCTCCCCGTTCTTCCAAGCCGTGTCATATTCGGTATTCACGCCGAACACCTTGATCTTGCCAGCGCCCTTTTGATACTCGGCTTTCTCGTTTGGCTTCAACATCTGTGTCATTCGCTTTCCTCCGGACACGACGTTCAGCTTTACCGATCCCTCTACCAAGGTGGTCTCTATCATACTCTCGTCTTTGTAAGCGGATACATTGAAAGAAGTTCCCAACACCTCTACCGAGTAATCTTTATCCGCTTTCACAATAAAAGGCTTATGGGCATTCTTCGTCACCTCGAAATATCCTTGTCCGGTTAATTCCACCGTACGGGTATCCGCATTGAAGTCCGAAGGATATCTCAATTCGCTATTGGCATTCAGCCAAACCTTAGAACCGTCAGGTAAATCGAACGCCGAAACCACCCCAGGATTCGTGCGTACGGCTAGCGTACGCACGTTCCCTTGACCCTGCTGTATGAACAAATAAGCGGATAAAAGAAAGACTGGAATGAATAACACGGCCGCAGCCCGTTGAATAACACCTAACACTTGTCTTAAAGCTAATCTTTTCTCTTTCTTATGGATTCTTGATTTAAAACGAGACAACGCCTCGTCCGGGTTCACGGTCCGCATGACTTTTAGGCGACTTGCCACTTGAGTCGTAAAATAGACCTGCTCCAACAGTTTCTCGTTTTCTAGAGAGGCGGCCCGCCAGTTTTTCACCTCCGCAGCTTCCTCCTCGGTCAACATCCCATCGATGTATCGGATCAATATGTCTTCGTTTATTTCCATTTTTTCTTGTTTCTATAATTAATACAGTTGAGACAAAAGATGTACTAAACAAAAAAACGATTTTTTTCAAGAAAATTGAATAATGACAAAAATACCGTTCCTAAAGAAAGGCTCAACAATATCCCTCTTTCTACTGTTTTACCACAAAATGAGACTTCTTATGGTAAAGATTCTTTTAAAACGGATTTATGAGGAGCCAAGTGAGGCGGATGGTTATCGCATTCTTCTCGACAGGCTATGGCCCAGAGGACTGAAGAAAGAGGATGCGAAGTTTGACGAATGGAGAAAAGAAATCACTCCATCTAAGGAGTTACGCCAATGGTTCCACGAGGATAAAGACAGGCATTGGGAAGTATTCCAAGGTCGCTACGGGATGGAAATCAAGCAGAACCCGGATTTCATTCCTTTCTTACGAGAGATCGAGAAGCATCCGGTTGTCACTTTCCTCACGGCAGCGAAGGATGTACAACATAGTCATCTACCTATATTAAAAGAAGTCATCGAGGATTTCGAGAAAAACAAATCATAAAAATAAAAAGACCTATGAAAAGTATCGTATTGCTTCGCCACGGCGAAAGTGTATGGAATAAAGAGAACCGGTTCACCGGTTGGACCGATGTGGATTTGACAGAAAAAGGCGTGGCCGAAGCTTATAGGGCCGGCAACCTATTGAAAGAAAAAGGATATGTGTTCAATAAAGCCTATACCTCTTATTTAAAACGGGCCGTCAAAACCTTGAATTGTGTATTGGATCGCATGGACCAAGACTGGATCCCGGTGGAGAAGAGCTGGAGGCTGAACGAGAAACATTACGGATCGCTACAAGGGTTGAACAAGAGCGAGACCGCCCAAAAGTATGGAGACGAGCAGGTCTTGATCTGGCGTCGCAGTTACGATATAGCCCCGCTTCCCCTATCGGAAGGCGACCCTCGTAACCCTCGCTTCGATATCCGCTACAAAGACGTGCCGGATAAAGAGTTGCCCCGTACGGAATCCTTGAAAGATACGGTTGAGCGGATTCTCCCTTATTGGAAAGAGGTTATCTTCCCGACGCTCCGGACCGCCGACCAGATCCTTGTCGCCGCTCACGGAAACAGCTTGCGGGGAATCATCAAATATTTAAAAAACATCTCCGATGAAGAGATCGTTCATCTGAATCTCCCGACAGCCGTTCCATACGTGTTCGAGTTCGATGATGACTTAAAACTCGTGAATGATTATTTCCTTGGCGACCCGGAGGAAATCAAGAAACTCATGGAAGCCGTAGCCAACCAAGGAAAGAAAAAGTAGCGGGATTCATGCCTCTTATCCGGAATTATTCATTAAGTTTGCAACCAAACAAACTTAAACACTATTGTGGACGAGAACGCAGAACGAATTTCACTAGAACTTATCGCAGGAGACGAACAAGCGTTCGACACCGTGTACAAACAATATTACCGGGGATTGTGCGCCTTCGCCTCCCAATATGTAACAGTACCAGAATCAGAGGAGATCGTACAAGACGTGATGATGTGGCTGTGGGAAAACCGAAAATCCCTAGTAGCGGACATGTCCCTGAAATCACTCTTTTTCACGATTGTCCGCAATAAATGCCTCAATACGATCAGCCACATACAGATTAAGCAACAAGTGCACGAGAGATTGTACGCCAAGTTCCAAGAGCAATTCGAGAATCCTGATTTTTATATAGGAGAACTGATGGCCTTGGCCTCCAAGGCCATCCGGGAGCTCCCGGATGAATACCGTAAGGCATTCGAGATGAACCGTTTCGAGGAAATGACCTACAACGAGATCGCCGAGCGGACAGGCGTATCCCCCAAAACAATCGCATACCGCATCTCTCAAGCGCTCAAGATATTACGGACGGAATTAAAGGACTATATCCCTTTATTGGTATGGCTGCTTTACGAACAAACACGCTCATAACGGAGGAAGCATCCTACCGCCATGAGCGTTTTTTTAATGAGTCAAAAGACTTATTTCACGAACGGTGCTTTCAATAAATAATCCACGCAGCCTTTCACGCCCTCAAACTGGGAACGTCCGTCAGGCATACCCTCCAACTCCACGAAATAATCCTTGATTCCATTCGCGTAAGCTTGCCGGAATATATTCTCGAAATTCATCATCCCGGACTCGCCTAGAATAGCACGGTCCTTGATGTGCAATACCTTAATACGGTTCGGATATTTCTTCAACCATTCTATCGGATCTTGTTGTCCCATCACGGCCCAATAAACATCCATCTCGAAAAACACAAGCGAAGGATCAGTATTCTTCAAGAACAACTCATAGATGCAATCTCCTTTCACACGCCTTCCCAGCTTGGCCTCCGTACTACCCGGATTTACCTTGGCGAACTCCATCTCATGGTTGTGATAGCCGAAAGGAATACCGGCCGCTTTCACGATCTTACCCGCCTCGTTAAAAATCTCGCAGACGAAAGCGGTTTCCTCGGTGCTACGGGTACTCGGTTGCCCGGGCTGGATCAAGTACTTCACGCCTAGTTTGGCATGGTCATCAGCCGTCTTCTTCCAATACTCGGAGATCTGGGAGCGATTGGCCTTCGTGTACTCACGTACCGGAGGATTCACGTGGGAACTGGTGATCTTCAATCCGGCATCATCCACCATCTTCTTGAATTCCATCATGTCTACACCGCCGATCTTGCCTTCCTTGTAACCGGCCAATTCCAGATTCGTGTACCCCATTTGCTTGATCTTTTTCAATCCACCGGGTACATCCGCATAAAGTTCCTTGCCTAAAGAATAGATTTGTAAACCAACTGTCTTAGCGGCCATCGTCTCAGTAGTGACAGGTTTAGCCGCATCTGCGCTCCCGACCTTTCCGGCCATCAGGCCACCCAAGGTGAAAAGGGACGCGTTCTTTAAAAAATCTCGTCTATTTATCATGATTATTAGAATTAAGTCAGTCCAAAGATAGAGATTATAATCTAAAAAAAGACCGCATAGGATGGAAAAATCCACCTATACGGTCCACAAATGGTATACATTATATAATAGGACTCGATTAACGGCGAGGCTTGATATCCAACTTCACCGGCTTGATCATATTCTCCGGGCTTAAGATCGTATCCAATTCCTCCTTGGTCAAGATACCATGATCCAGTACCAATTGATAAACGCTAACACCGGTCTCCAACGCCTCCTTCGCTATCTTGGTCGAGTTCTTATAGCCGATTACCGGATTCAAGGCCGTCACCACGCCGATGCTATGATGTACCTCCTCACGGCAACGATCCTCGTTAGCGACAATACCGTCCACGCAACGGGTACGCAAGGTATCGAAACCATTGATCAGCAAATCCACGGACTCGAAGCAGCATTGTGCCATCACCGGCTCCATGGCGTTCAGCTCCATCTGGGCGGCTTCCCCGGCCATGGTCACACATAATTCATTACCCATTACCTTATAAGCGATCTGGTTCATCACCTCCGGGATCACAGGATTCACCTTACCCGGCATGATAGAAGAACCCGGCTGCATAGCAGGCAAGTTAAACTCACCCAAACCGCAACGAGGGCCGCTTGCCAACAAGCGAAGGTCATTACATATCTTATTCATCTTCACGCAAACCCGCTTCATGGCGGAAGCATAGCCTACCAAGCAAGAAGTATCCGAGGTAGCTCCTACCAAATCGGAGGAGAGACGGATATCCCATCCGGTTATCTCACGTAAAGCCGCGATACATTTCTCCGCGTATCCCGGCTCGGCACAAATACCCGTACCGATAGCGGTAGCTCCCATATTAACCACCAAGAAATCGGCGGCGGCCTCATTCAAGTGAGCGATCTCATCCTGCAAGATGCTGGCGAAGCCATTAAAGGTCTGCCCCAACGTCATAGGTACGGCATCCTCCAACTGCGTACGTCCCATCTTGATAATTTGCGAGAACTCCTCTCCTTTCTTACGGAAAGAGGCGATCAATTCCTCCAAATGGGGAAGCAATTGAAGATGCTTAAAATACATACCGATATGGATAGCGGTCGGATATGCGTCGTTCGTGGATTGTGAGCAGTTCACATGGTCGTTCGGTGAGCAGTATTGGTATTCACCCCGCTCATGCCCCATCAGCTCCAAGGCACGGTTGGCGATCACCTCATTCGCGTTCATATTCGTAGTGGTACCCGCTCCGCCTTGGATCATATCCACCGGGAACTGGTCGTGATGTTTACCATCGAGAATCTCCCCACAAGCGGCGATGATAGCGTCTTTTTGCTCTACGGTAAGCAAGCCTAATTCAAAGTTAGCCATGGCAGCCGCCATTTTTGTTATAGCTAATCCTTTAATGAATAAAGGATATTCGCTCAAACGGAATTTACTGATTGAGAAATTCTCGATTCCTCTCAAGGTTTGAACTCCGTATAATGCTTCGGCGGGGATTTCACGAGCGCCGATCAAATCGCTCTCTATGCGAGTTTTTCCAGTTAATTTAGTATCCATATTAGAAATATTAATCGTTTTTTATTGTTTCCGCAAAGGTAGAAACTATTATTTTGAAAGCAAATTATTCTTCGAAATAATAAAAACAAATACCAAAAACGTCAATACACGTCTACACAAGGCTCAATGAATTACAATTTGTCAATAGAGCAGTTTTAATAGACCTTCTGATCTTTTTTATCTCATTCATAAAAAAAGCACGATTTTATTTGCTGTTTGTCAAAGATTCCATATATTTGCTGCCGTAATAACAAAACAGAGTCATGAGAACATTCGTAGTAAATACATATTGGTGGTGGCGCTCCGTACAACTCAAAAGGTCGTAAGGAACGAAGACTCGTATGTATATATAAACACTACATAAAGATATAAAGAGGTCTGTCGCACTTGCGGCAGGCCTCTTTTCTTTTTATAGCAAATTCAAAAGGAAAATAACTAAAATAGATAAAAGATGAAAACGTATCAAGTTGACAAGAATGGTTACTATGGTGAGTTCGGCGGGGCCTATGTTCCCGAGATCCTTCATCAATGCGTGGAAAATTTACAGAATACCTATCTGCAAGTGTTGGAGAGCGATAGCTTCAAGGAAGAGTTCGATCAGTTATTGCGTGATTATGTAGGCCGCCCCTCCCCTCTTTACTTGGCCAAACGGTTGAGTGAGAAATACGGATGCAAGATCTATTTGAAACGGGAAGACTTGAACCATACCGGAGCACATAAGATCAACAATACGATCGGCCAGATCCTCCTAGCCCGCCGCATGGGGAAGACCCGTATCATCGCCGAGACGGGTGCCGGACAGCATGGAGTGGCTACGGCTACGGTATGTGCCTTGATGAATATGGAATGTATCGTTTATATGGGGAAGACAGACGTGGAACGCCAACATGCCAACGTACAGAAGATGGAAATGCTGGGAGCTACCGTCGTGCCCGTGACCTCGGGAAACATGACCTTGAAAGACGCCACGAACGAGGCGATCCGTGACTGGTGCTGTCATCCTTCGGATACGTATTATATTATCGGTTCTACGGTAGGCCCCCATCCTTATCCGGATATGGTAGCCCGGCTGCAATCCGTTATCAGCGAGGAGATCAAGAAGCAACTGCTGGAGAAGGAAGGAAGGGATCACCCGGATTACCTGATCGCCTGCGTAGGCGGGGGAAGTAACGCCGCCGGTACGATCTATCATTTCGTGGACGACGAGCGGGTGAAAATCGTATTGGCCGAGGCCGGCGGCAAGGGCATCCACTCCGGCATGAGCGCCGCCACGATCCAATTGGGTAAAGAGGGCATCATCCACGGGGCACGTACCTTGGTCATGCAGAACGAGGACGGACAGATCGAGGAACCTTATTCTGTTTCCGCCGGCTTGGATTACCCGGGCATCGGCCCGATCCACGCGAACCTCTCCGTAAAGCACCGTGCGCAAATCCTAGCGGTTGATGATGACGAGGCGTTGGAGGCCGCTTTCGAGTTGACCCGTCTGGAAGGAATCATCCCGGCCTTGGAAAGCGCCCATGCCTTGGGAGCCTTGGCCAAGGTAAACTTCAAGCCGGAAGAGGTGGTGGTACTGACTGTCTCGGGCCGTGGCGATAAAGATATGGACACTTACATTAATTATAAATTATCATGAATTATTCTTTCAAAACGATAAGCAAGAAGGTGATGGGCGACCTTCACACTCCCGTAAGCATCTATCTGAAGGTGCGGGATATCTACCCGGAATCGGCCCTGTTGGAAAGCTCAGACTTTCACGGAAACGAGAATAGCCTTTCCTTTATAGCGCTCCGCCCCTTGGCGAGCATCGGTATCAACAACGGGGAATGCACGGCGACCTTCCCCGACGAGACCCGTGAGGTTACCCCGCTCACCGAAGACTATAACGTACCCGAGGCGATGAACGCATTCCTCGGCCGCTTCAAGGTGGAGGGAGCGGACAAGAAAGTCTGCGGATTATTCGGTTACACGGCTTTCGATGCCGTCCGTTATTTCGAGAACATCCCGGTCATGGAAGTTCATCACGAGGAGAACGACGCCCCCGATATGCTATACATATTATATAAGTATATCCTTGTCTTCAATCATTTCAAGAACGAGCTGACCCTAGTGGAGATGCTCCAAGAGGACGAGGCTAGCCGGCTGGAAGAAATCGAGACATTGATAGAGAATCGTAACTTCGCCTCCTACAACTTCCAGACAGCGGGTCCCGAGACCTCCCCGATCACCGGCGAGGAATACAAGGCGATGGTCCGCCAAGGCATCAAGCACTGCCTCAGGGGGGATGTCTTCCAGATCGTATTGAGCCGTCGCTTCGAGCAACCGTTCAAGGGAGACGACTTCAAGGTGTACCGGGCTCTTCGCAGTATCAACCCCTCTCCTTATTTGTTCTATTTCGATTTCGGAGGTTTCCGTATCTTCGGCTCTTCCCCCGAGACGCATTGCAAGGTAACGGGCAGACACGCCAGCATCGACCCGATCGCCGGGACCGCTTTCCGTACCGGTAATATCGAGGTAGACAAGCAGCGTACCGAGGCCCTGCTTGCCGATCCCAAGGAGAACGCCGAGCACGTGATGCTGGTAGACCTCGCCCGCAACGACCTAAGCCGGAACGCCCACGACGTGCAAGTGGATTTCTATAAGGAGGTACAATACTACAGCCACGTCATCCACCTCGTATCCCGTGTGAGCGGCGAGATCAACGCCGATAGCGACCCGGTAAAGACCTACGTCGATACCTTCCCCGCCGGCACGTTGAGCGGAGCCCCCAAAGTACGGGCCATGCAACTGATCACCGACATCGAGCATCATAACCGGGGTGCTTACGGCGGCTGTATCGGCTTTATCGGTCTGGATGGTGATTTGAACCAAGCGATCACGATCCGTACCTTCGTCAGCCGTGGCAACGTACTTTACTATCAGGCGGGAGCCGGGATCGTGGCTAAGAGCAACGATGAGCGTGAATTGCAAGAGGTAAACAATAAGCTGGGAGCCTTGAAGAAGGCGATAGATCTAGCGGAGAAATTAATCAATTGATTATCCGGTTGTAGAGACGGGGCGTGCCCCGTCTCCCACAGTCTGATAGTATTTTAAGTTACCATTTTGAAAGGATGAGACGGGGCACGCCCCGTCTCTACAACAACAACAATACATATAAAATGAAGATATTATTATTTGATAATTACGATTCCTTCACCTACAATTTGCTACATATATTGAAGGAACTGGGTGCGGATGTAGAGGTACACCGCAACGACAAGATCTCCTTGGAAGAGATAGAGCGTTTCGATAAGATCTTACTATCCCCGGGACCGGGCATCCCCGAGGAAGCCGGCATCCTCCTCCCCTTGATCCGCCGGTACGCCCCGACAAAGAGCATCCTAGGTGTCTGCCTAGGCGAGCAGGCCATCGGCGAGGCATTCGGCGCCACATTGATAAACCTTACCGACGTGCATCACGGCGTTTGCTCCGATATACGGATTGTCGCTAAAGATCCTATCTTCGAGGGACTGGAACCGGGTATACGTGTTGGGCGTTATCATTCTTGGGCGGTCTCCAAGGAAAACTTCCCGGATTGTCTGGAAATTACGGCGGTCGATACGGAAGAAGGACAGATCATGGGCTTGCGCCATCGTGAGTACGATGTACGAGGTATCCAATTCCATCCGGAATCCGTGTTGACACCCAAAGGGAAGACAATTATAGAGAACTGGCTGAAACGCTAATTACCTCCTAAGGCACTTATAGTTTCTTCCTAACGAAACATCAGTTTCTCTATGGTGAAACTAATGTTTCTCAAGCAAGAAACAAGAGTTTTCCCCTAGAGAAACAAAAGTTTTTCGATAAAGAAATATCGCAAAACTGCAATATTTTATCATTCAACACATTACAGACATGAAGCAAATATTATACAGATTATTCGAGCACCAATATCTAGGCCGGGAAGAAGCCCGGAATATCCTCCAGAATATAGCGGAGGGACGCTACAACGATTCCCAGATCGCCAGTCTGATCACCGTATTCCTGATGCGCAGTATCTCCGTAGAGGAATTGACCGGATTCCGGGAAGCTTTGCTGGAGATGCGTGTACCGGTAGATTTAAGCGAATACAAACCGATCGATATCGTAGGTACCGGAGGCGACGGGAAAAACACGTTCAACATCAGTACCTGTTCCTGTTTCGTAGTGGCCGGTGCCGGTTACAATGTCGTAAAGCACGGTAACTACGGGGCTACCTCGGTGAGCGGTGCCAGCAACGTGATGGAGCAACACGGCGTAAAATTCACGAACGATATCGATAAGCTACGTACCTCCATGGATACCTGCCATATCGCCTACCTCCACGCCCCCTTGTTCAACCCGGCGCTGAAAGCGGTAGCTCCGGTACGGAAGAGCCTCGGCGTGCGCAGCTTCTTCAATATGCTCGGCCCGCTAGTCAACCCGGTCATGCCTACTTACCAATTGTTAGGCGTATATAACCTCCCGCTACTCCGCCTATATAATTATACGTATCAAGAGAGCGGCACCCGTTTCGCCGTGGTACATAGCTTGGACGGTTACGACGAGATCTCTCTCACGGCCGATTTCAAGGTAGCCATGCCGGAGAAAGAGAAGCTTTATACCCCGGAGATGCTCGGATTCAAACGTTGCACGGAAGCGGCCCTCGACGGCGGCGAGACCCCGGAGGAAGCGGCCCGTATCTTCGACGCCGTATTAGGGAACAGGGCTACCGAGGCCCAAAAGAGCTGCGTGATGGCCAACTCCGCCTTCGCCATCCAAGTGATCTGTCCCGAGAAGAAGATCGAGACGTGTATCGCCGAGGCATGCGAATCATTGGAAAGCGGAAAAGCATTGGCTACATTCCGTAAATTTATATCTTTGAACCATTGATAAAGAAATATATCCTATGAAAAAGGACATCTTACAAGATATTATCGCCAATAAGCGCATCGAGGTAGCCCGGCAGAAACAGGCCGTAAGCTTACAGACCTTATTGGCTTTAGGTAGCGACCGTATGGAGCGTGACACACGTTCCATGCGTGCGGCTTTGGAATCATCCCCCTCCGGTATTATCGCCGAGTTCAAGCGTAAAAGCCCCTCCAAGGGCTGGCTGCATCCGGGAGCGAATATCGCCGACGTGGTTCCCGCTTACGAGGCCGGAGGAGCCTCCGCCTGCTCGATCCTTACGGACGGGGATTTCTTCGGGGGTTCCTTGGGCGACTTGCAAAAGGCCCGCAAGCTGGTGGATCTCCCGTTACTTCGCAAGGACTTCATCATCGATACCTACCAACTCTTCCAAGCCCGGGTGATGGGCGCCGACGCTGTCTTGTTGATCGCCGCCGCCCTTACGGAAGAAGAATGCCGGATACTCGCCGAGACCGCCCATAGCCTGCAATTGGAAGTCTTGCTGGAAGTCCATAGCGAGGACGAGCTCAAATACCTGAACGCAGATATCGATATGCTCGGCGTGAACAACCGCAATCTCGGCACCTTCCATACAGACGTAAACAACTCATTCAAGTTGGTCGATAAGATACGAGGCTTCTCCCCTCTTTTAGTGTCCGAGAGCGGAATCTCCGAGACCGATACCGTACGCCAATTGCGTGAGGCCGGTTTCCGTGGATTCCTGATCGGAGAGACCTTCATGAAAACCGAGAGGCCGGGCGATACCCTAGCCGATTTTATAGGAGGACTGGCATGATCATCAAAGTTTGCGGAATGCGGGAGCCTCAGAATATCCGGGAAGTAGCCGCCCTAGCCATCAACTGGATCGGCTTTATCTTCTACGAACGTTCCAAGCGCTTTGTCGAGCGATGCCCGACGGAGCAGCAGGTAACGGACAGTGAACAATTGTCCCCTAAGAAAGTGGGCGTTTTCGTCAACGCTACCATCGAGTCCATGATGGAGAAAGCCTCCGCCTACAAGCTAGACTATCTCCAACTTCACGGTAACGAATCGCCGGAAGATTGCCACACCTTGCAAAAAAGGGGCTATTCCTTGATCAAGGCTTTCCCCATCGCTACGAAAGAGGACTTCGAAAAAACAAGGGAATATGAGGGCCGGGTGGATTATTTCCTTTTCGATACGAGATGCGAGGGCTATGGAGGCTCAGGCAAACGTTTCGATTGGTCTATCCTAACCGAGTATAAAGGAGAGACTCCCTTCTTGCTCAGCGGAGGCATCCGTCCGGAAAACGCGGAGGCGATCCGGAACTTCCGGCATCCCCGTTTCGCAGGTATCGACCTCAACAGTGGCTTCGAGATTGAGCCGGGATTGAAAGACGTCGACAAACTAAAGAATTTCATCCAACAAATTTTACATCCAGCTGTAGAGACAGGGCGTGCCCCGTCTCCCACCGTCTGATAGTATTTTTAAAATAGAATTCAAAATGAATCGCATCACAAACTTATTCCAGACCCAGAAAGACGGAATACTCTCCGTCTATTTCACCGCCGGTTATCCGAACTTAAACGATACGGCAAGCATCTTAAAAGCCTTACAGGCTAAAGGTATCCACATGGTAGAAGTAGGAATCCCTTTCTCCGACCCGATGGCAGACGGCCCCGTCATCCAAGAGGCCGCCACGCAAGCGTTGCGTAACGGGATGTCACTGCACCTCCTATTCGAGCAATTGAAAGAGATCCGGAGCGAAGTACAGATCCCGATCATCCTAATGGGCTACCTGAATCCCATCATGCAATACGGTTTCGAGAAATTCTGCGCCAGTTGCGTAGAGGCCGGCGTAGACGGAATGATCATCCCCGACCTGCCTTACGCCGATTATATCTCCGATTACAAGGAAATCGCCGATCGCCATGACCTGAAAATGATCATGCTGATCACCCCAGAGACCTCCGAGGAACGAATCCGGCAGATCGATGCCCATACCAGCGGATTTATCTATATGGTATCCAGCGCTGCCACGACCGGAGCCCAACAAGACTTCAACGAGCAGAAGCAGGCCTATTTCCGTCGTATCAACGCCATGAACCTACAGAATCCCCGCTTGGTAGGTTTCGGCATCAGCAATAAAGCCACTTTCGAGGCGGCGACAGCCCATTCTTCCGGTGCCATCATCGGTAGCAAGTTCGTCCAGTTACTAAAGAGCGAAGCTACTCCCGCCGAGGCGGTCGATAAGTTACTGGAAGCCCTAAAACAATAGGAACCCTATTCATGTTTACATATAAAAACAGTAAATAGTCCTATGAATAACTTCACTTTTCACAACCCAACCCGTTTATTATTCGGTAAGGGCATGATTGAGAAACTGAGTACGGCCATCCCGATGGTGCATCGCATCATGATCACTTTTGGAGGAGGTAGCGTAAAGCAAAACGGTGTGTACGACCAAGTGATCAAGGCGCTAAAGGATCGTGACTATATCGAGTTCTGGGGCATCGAGCCTAATCCCACCATCGAGACCTTGCGAGAAGCTATCCAGATAGCGAAAGGCAAGCAGGTGGATTTCCTATTGGCGGTAGGCGGTGGCTCCGTCATAGACGGGACGAAGCTAATCTCCGCCGGCATCCAGTACGACGGCGATCCTTGGGAATTGGTGCAGAAAGGGTATTACTATCATACTGTGCCTATGGGTACCGTACTGACCCTGCCCGCCACAGGTTCCGAGATGAATAGCGGGGCCGTGATCTCCCGGAAAGAGACGCAAGAGAAATTCCCGTTCTACAGCAATTTCCCCGTATTCTCGATCTTGGATCCGGAGACGACCTTCAGTCTGCCCCCGTATCAAGTGGCTTGCGGTATCGCCGATACCTTCGTCCACGTGATGGAGCAATATATGACTACGACCGACCAATCCCGCTTGATGGATCATTGGGCGGAAAGCATCTTAAGCACCTTGGTTGAGATCGCCCCGAAGATTAAGGAAGATCCGAGGAATTACGACCTGATGGCAGATTTCATGCTATCCGCCACGATGGGCTTGAACGGCTTTATCGCTATGGGCGTAACGCAGGACTGGGCTACCCATATGATCGGACACGAGCTAACCGCCCTTCACGGATTGACGCATGGAGCGACCTTAGCGATCGTCTTCCCCGGAACCTTACGCACCCTACGCAAGCAGAAAGAGGGCAAGATCCTGCAATACGGCGAACGGGTATGGGGTATCAATAGTGGAACGACAGAGGAACGGGTAAGCCAAGCCATCGAGAAGACCGAGCAATTTTTCCAAAGCCTCGGTTTATCTACCCGCCTCAGCCAAGAGAAGATCGGCAATACGACAATCACCGAGATCGAGAATCGCTTCAATGAACGAAACGCCGCCTTCGGGGAGGCGAAGAATGTAACGGGTAGCGTGGCACGGGAAATATTGGAGAGCTGTAAATAACGTACAACTTGTAGAGACGGGGCGTGCCCCGTCTCATCCCCTCAAAAGGGTATAGATTTTATCTTAACAGGACTACTACTTGGATCGGGCCATGCGCCCCGAATACCAAGGCTTGTTCAATATCAGCAGTCTTTGAGGGACCGGACATGAAGACTCCGTAATCATAATCCATAGTGGCAGTACGGCGGTAAGCCTCATTCATCGTATGAACCAATTGAGTCTTGTCCAACAAGATCACCAAAGCGTTCGAGATAAAGTACAGACCTTTATAACGTACCTGACGGGGTAACCAGACAGCGGCATTCTCCGCCACGCCGAAACTACCCTCCACCACAGATACGTCCGTCCCGTTCAACTCCCGGGGATCGGTCAGCTCATCCGGGTTAAAGGTAGCGCAAGTAATCTCCTTCAAATTCGAGGCGATACGTTTCGCCTCCGGAAACTCACGGCGGATCACCTCATTCACATCCTCGCCGGGCTTTAACTCGATGGCCTTGCCACCCGCCCCGGCTAACACCTCCGAGAACGTAGCCAACTTATCCGCATAGGTAATCGCCTCCAACGTAAGCTCAGGCATCTCGTGGCGTGCACCCGTATGACGACGGATACTCGCCAATATAGAATCTTTACTACTCATTATCTCACCTTATTATTCTTCCACATATCATTAAACGACTCCTTGGCGAAAGTCGGAAGCTCACGTCCCTTGCCCCAAGCGTTCAAGCCATTGTAGACCATGAAACGGGGCAAATGATTCACTACCGGAGCAAACTTCAACGCCGTATTGAACAATCCCGGACGTTCCATCAGGAACTTCATCCCGAAAGACATCACTTTCTTCTCCTTGCTCGCCTTACCGATCTTATCCAAATCTTGCCGCCAACGGTAAATCTGCTCGCCCAAATCGATCTTTACCGGACAAACGTTCGAGCAAGAAAGACATAAGGAGCAAGCCGATACGTTATCCGAATATTCCTCCGGATTCCTCAGCATACCCAAGTTGATCCCGATCGGTCCCGGAATGAAATACGTATACGAATAGCCACCACTCCTGCGATATACCGGACAGGTATTCATGCACTCGCCACAACGGATGCAATTCAACGTACGAATATGATCCGGTTTCGCCAAGATATCACTACGCCCGTTATCCACGATAATGATATGGAACTCTTGTCCCTCGGACGGACGGCGATAATGGGAAGTATAAGACGTGATGGGTTGCCCCGTACCCGAACGAGCCAGCAAACGAGTGAATACGCCCAATGCCTCCAGATTCGGTACGATCTTCTCCATCCCCATCGTAGCGATATGCACCTTCGGGAAGGAGGTTCCCATATCGGCGTTTCCCTCATTGGTACAAACCACGATCTCGCCCGTAGAGGCGACGGCGAAGTTAGCGCCCGTCATCGCCACGTCGGCATGCAGGAATTTCTCACGCAGATTCTTACGGGCGGCATGCGTCAGGTAGGTAGGGTCGATATTCCCTTTCTCCGTTCCCATCTCACGCTCCATCATCTCGCTGATCTGCTCCCGTTTGATATGGATCGCCGGCATCACGATATGGCTCGGGGCCAAATGCATCAATTGCAAGATACGCTCACCCAAATCGCTCTCCACCACATCGATTCCTTTCGACATCAAGAACTCATTCATATGGCATTCCTCCGTCAGCATCGATTTGCTCTTGATCAGGTTCCGGGCATCATGCTGCCGCAAGATCCGCAAGACGATCTCGTTATGCTCCTCGGCATCTTTCGCCCAGTGCACGATAGCCCCGTTGGCGATCGCGTTTTTCTCGAATTCCTCCAGAAGCGTGTCCAGATGGCTGTTGGAGTAAAGCTTGATCTCCGAGGCCAACTCTCTCAACCGCTCCCACTCGGGAAGCGAATGGCTCATCTTATCCCGTTTGGTACGTACCATCCAAAGCGTATGGTCGTGCCAAGCCTCATTCTCCTTATTCTCTAGGAAACGGGCCGCAGCTATAGCATGTTTCGTACTCATAATCCGGACGCTAATATTTGAACGATGTGAATAGTCTTGATCGGAAGTTTCTCCCGCTTGATAACTCCTTCCATATGCATCAGGCAAGAGCTATCCGCCCCGGTGATATACTCGGCGCCGGTACTCATATGATCCTTTACCTTGTCTTGTCCCATGCAAGTAGAGACCTCAGGCTCCTCGATGGCGAACATACCGCCGAAACCGCAACATTCGTCCACCCGCTTCGGCTCGAACACCTCGATACCTTTCACCAAGGAAAGAAGATCACGTAACTTGGAATAGTACGGGATATTACGCTCGCTGGGTGACGAGAGATGCAACTCACGCACCCCGTGGCAACTATTATGGATACTCACCTTATGCGGGAAAACGGCCGGCAGGGATTCCGGTCTCACCACGTCGTGCAAGAACTCGCAGATATCATAAATCTTCTTGCTGTTCATACAAACGTGATCCCGCTTCTCCAAGATATGGGGATGGTTCTCTTTTACGAAGGCTACGCAACTGGCCGAGGGGCCTACCACGTAGTCATAGTTCTTAAACTGTTCCTCCATCCGGAGGGCCAAGCGAGCCGCCTCATCCTCGAAGCCGGCGTTCGCCATGGGTTGTCCGCAGCAGGTCTGGTCCATCGGATAATCGACATCCACACCCACATGCTTCAACAATTTATACGAGGCGATACCCACTTCGGGATACACCGCGTTAATGTAACATGGGATAAATAATCCTACCTTCATACTAATTATATCTTTATATCCTTATATACGACACCGTATATAATTAACACCTAAAGGCCCATCACAACTGCATATTTGCCCTAACCCGGCTCAACGTCTCGGGAGTCATCAACAAATAAGAAGCGATATGGGACAAAGGGGCACGCTGCACGATCTCAGGGTGTTCTTTCAATAAGCGGGCATAACGTTCATTAGCGGTCTCGAAACGAAGGAAGTCCGCCTTCCGTTGAGACAGGATCAGCGAATTCTCCAACAGGCGGCGATACATGACCTCGATCTCGTAATCCTCGGCGCACAATGCCAATAAAGGATCATGAGGAATGCCATACAGTACCGTATTCTCCAAGGCCTCCACCAACAGATTAGCGGGACGTTGGCGCAAGAAGCTCTCGATACAAATGAAGATGTTGTCCTCGCTGGCGAAATGCTCGGTCAGCTCTTTCTTATTCTTGAAGTAAAACTGGCGAACCATTCCCTTATAGACATAACCGAGTTGCGTACAAACCTCTCCTTCGCTCAAAAACAGGGCGCCTTTTTTCAATTCTGTCCGGATTAAGATAGAGGCCAGTTTCTCAACAGCTTCCTCACTAAGTAGAATCGATTGCGCCGCGATCCTGCGAGCTATAAATATCGCTGTATCCATATTCATGGTTGTTTTTGTTTGTTTCCGCAAACTTACGAAATAAATACCACTTGATTTACGTCAAGTCCCCTTTTATTTATATTCTTGCCAACTCTTGATGCAGATATCATCTACGCTCAAGGTACAGAAGGCTTGGATAAAAGCGCTGGCCAGACGGGCGTTGGTGATTAGCGGGATATTCAGGTCGATGGCGGCACGGCGGATCTTATAGCCGTTGTCAAGCTCGCCGGCGGAAAGGTCACGAGGGATATTCACGACCATATCGATCTGCTTCTCATGAAGCATCTTAAGCGCCTGCGGTTCTCCCTTCTCGCTCGGCCAGTACACCTTCGTACTCGGAATGCCATTCTCCGCCAAGAAACGGTGTGTACCTCCCGTAGCGAATAGATTGTAGCCTTTCGCCGCCAGCATCTTAGCGGCATCCAGCATGGCTACCTTCTGCTTCGGCGTACCGGTGGACAGGAGGATATTCTTCTCCGGAACCCGTTGCCCGACAGCGAGCATACTCGTCAACACCGCCTCGGATACATCGTCGCCCAGACAACCCACCTCGCCCGTGGAAGCCATATCGACCCCTAATACCGGATCGGCTTTCTGCAAGCGATTGAACGAGAATTGAGAGGCCTTGATACCCACGTAATCCAAATCGAACTCATTCTTATTCGGTTTCTCTACCGGCAAGCCCAGCATGACACGGGTAGCCAACTCGATGAAGTTTATCTTCAGCACCTTGCTCACGAACGGGAAAGAACGGCTGGCACGAAGGTTACACTCGATCACCTTGATCTCATTGCCCTTCGCCAGATATTGGATATTGAACGGACCGGAGATATTCAGCTCCTTAGCGATCTGCTTACTGATACGCTTGATACGCCGAACCGTCTCCACATATAATTTCTGGGCCGGGAACTGAATCGTAGCGTCGCCGGAATGAACCCCGGCAAACTCGATATGCTCGCTGATGGCATACATCACGATCTCGCCATGATCGGCCACGGCATCCATCTCCACCTCTTTCGCATGCTCGATGAACTGGCTTACCACCACCGGATGCTTTTGGCTGACGTTGGCGGCCAATTTCAAGAAACGCTCCAACTCCTCTTGATTCGAGCAGACGTTCATGGCGGCGCCACTCAGTACGTAACTCGGGCGAACCAATACGGGGAAGCCTACCTCCGCCACGAAGCCATTGATATCCTCCATGGAAGAAAGTTCTTTCCAGCGGGGTTGATCCACACCGATACGATCCAACATGGCGGAGAACTTCTCACGGTCCTCGGCATTATCGATGCTCTTGGCGGATGTCCCCAAGATATTCACATGCTGCTCGTCCAGACGCATCGCCAAGTTATTCGGGATCTGGCCACCGGTGGAGACGATCACGCCGTGGGGGTTCTCCAGCTCAAGGATATCCATCACACGCTCGAAGGTAAGCTCGTCGAAATAAAGGCGGTCGCACATATCATAGTCGGTAGATACCGTCTCGGGATTGTAGTTGATCATCACGGAACGGTAGCCCTCCTTACGGATCGTATTCAAGGCCTGCACGCCACACCAGTCGAACTCCACCGAACTACCGATGCGGTAAGCGCCGGAACCCAGCACGACAATCGAGCGATGATCGCCCAAATACGTCACGTCGTTTTCCGTACCGCTATACGTCAGGTACAGGTAATTCGTCTGCGCCGGATACTCGGCGGCCAAGGTATCGATCTGTTTCACCACCGGAAGAATGCCATGCTCCTTACGGAACTGACGAACCAACATCATACCCTTCTCCACATCCCCGTCGAGACCGATCGCCCGTGCGATCTGGAAATCAGAGAAACCTTGTATCTTCGCCCGGCGGATCAACTCCGGATTGATGCGCCAACGTTGGATCCCCTTCATATCGAAAGCGTGAAGCTCCTTGGAGGTCTGCATGATTCCATATAGTTTCTGTAGGAACCATCGGTCTATCTTGGTAAGCTCATGAATCTGGTCTACCGTATAACCGGCTCGGAATGCCTTCGAGATAACGAAGATACGGCGGTCGGTAGGCTCATGCAAAGCCTTATCGATATCCTCGATCACCAACTCCTTATTCTCCACGAAACCGTGCATACCCTGCCCGATCATACGCAAGCCCTTCTGGATAGCCTCCTCGAAAGTACGTCCGATCGCCATCACCTCGCCAACCGACTTCATGCTGGAACCCAACTCACGAGCCACGCCGTGGAACTTACCCAAGTCCCAGCGAGGGATCTTACATACCACGTAATCGAGAGCCGGCTCAAAGAAAGCGCTAGTCGTTTTCGTCACGGAGTTTTTCAAGTCGAACAAACCGTAGCCCAAGCCTAATTTAGCGGCCACGAAAGCCAACGGATAACCGGTCGCCTTAGAAGCCAAGGCCGAAGAACGGCTCAAGCGGGCGTTCACCTCGATCACCCGGTAATCCTCACTCTCCGGATCGTAAGCGTATTGCACGTTACACTCGCCCACGATACCGATATGGCGAATGATACGGATCGCCAACTCACGTAATTTATGATAATCCGTATTGCTCAAGGTCTGCGAGGGGGCAATCACGATAGACTCTCCCGTATGGATTCCCAGCGGGTCGAAATTCTCCATGTTACATACCGTGATGCAGTTATCGAAGCGGTCGCGCACCACCTCGTACTCTACCTCTTTCCAGCCCTTCAAGCTTTTCTCCACCAATACTTGCGGAGAGAAAGAGAAAGCCTTCTCTACCAACACGTCCAATTCTTCCTCATTGTCGCAGAAACCGGAACCCAAGCCCCCCAGCGCATAAGCGGCACGGACGATGACCGGATACCCCAGCTCGGCGGCCGCACGGCGAGCGTCAGCGGCGTTCTCCACGGCCTCGCTCTTGATCGTCTTCACGTCGATCTCATCCAGCTTGCGTACGAACAACTCCCGATCCTCGGTATCCATGATAGCCTGCACCGGGGTACCCAATACCTTCACGCCATACTTCTCCAGCACGCCGCTTTGGTAAAGAGCCACGCCACAATTCAACGCCGTCTGCCCGCCGAAAGCGAGCAAGATACCTTCCGGACGTTCCTTCTCGATCACCTTTTCCACAAAAAAAGGAGTAACGGGCAGGAAATAAACCGTGTCCGCGACTCCTTCCGATGTCTGTACCGTAGCGATATTCGGATTGATCAATACCGTTTGAATCCCCTCTTCCTTAATCGCCTTCAGGGCTTGGCTGCCTGAATAATCGAACTCGCCCGCCTCACCAATCTTCAAGGCTCCGGAACCGAGTATCAGGACTTTCTTTATATCTTCTTTCATTGCTTTCTCTTGTTTATTTTGGATTATGAATCTTGACAGCCTCTTGTCAGATGCCTTGACAGCCTCCCGTCAGATGTCTTGACAGCCTCCTGTCAGATGCCTTGATAGCCCCCTGTCAGATGTCTTGACAGCCTCCTGTCAAGCCTCGTGACGGGATGAATCTAAAGCAGGTCGGCAAACTTGTCGAACATGAACTCCGTATCCAGCGGCCCGCTGCAAGCCTCGGGATGGAACTGAGAGGAGAAGAAAGGCTTCGTCTTATGCTTGATACCCTCGTTCGTCCCGTCATTCATATTGATGAACAGCGGTTCCCACTCCTCACCCAGCGTATCGTTATCCACGGCGTAACCATGGTTCTGCGAGGTGATGAAGCATTTCTCCGTGCCTACCATACGTACCGGCTGGTTATGGCTACGATGACCGTACTTCAATTTATAGATAGAAGCACCGCCGGCTTTCGCCAACAACTGGTTACCCATGCAAATACCGCAAATCGGCTTATCCCCGGAAAGCGCCTTACGGATATTCCGCACGGCGGCATCGCAAGTATCCGGATCGCCCGGACCGTTACTGATAAACAAGCCATCGTATTCCAGCTGATTGAAGTCGTAGTCCCAAGGCACACGGATCACCGCCACGTTACGCCTCAACAGGCAACGGATGATGTTATGTTTCACGCCGCAGTCCAAAAGCACGACGCGCTTTAGGAATTGAGAATCGAGAATCGAGAATCGGGAATCGGAGGCTTCCGATAAAGAACAGGTCTGGCTCGTACCATCGGGCAGGTAACAAATAATCTCCTTGCACGATACCCGATCCACATAGTTCACATGCTCATAATCCTCGATCTTCAATTCCCCATTTCCAATTTCGTTATCGGCATCGCCGATAACGATACGTCCCATCATCACGCCATGCTCACGCAATTTCTTAGTCAACGCACGCGTATCGATACCGTATATGCCCGGGATCTTCTCCTCCTTCAACCAGTCGCCCAAGCTGTACTCGGCGTTCCAGTGGCTATACTCATGGCTGTAATCGCTAACGATAATCGCCTCGGCGTGGATCTTCTCGCTCTCCATAAACGTAGCGATCCCGTTCGTCCCGAACGTACGAGGCGGGACACCGTAGTTACCAACGAGCGGATAAGTCAACACCATCAACTGGCCTGCGTACGAAGGGTCCGTCAAGCTCTCCGGATATCCGGTCATAGCGGTATTGAACACGACCTCGCCAGCCACCGGTCTCTCATAGCCGAAAGAGTAGCCACGGAAGACGGTACCGTCGTCTAACATTAAAGTTGCTGTTCTGTTTGTCTGCATAGAATCTGTATGTTGTGTCATTTCACTAAATATTCTTCTTCCATATAGTGAATAAAAGCCTCGTTCACTAACCGAGTTCCGCCCGGTGTCGGGTAATCGCCGGAGAAATACCAGTCACCCGGATGCTCCGGACAAGAGGCATGCAAGCCCTCCAAAGTCTGGTAGACGATCTCTACTTTCGCCTGCGTCCCGGCCGGTGTAAGCAACTCCACCATCTTAACGGATATCTCCTCGTCCGTAAACGGGGCGTATATCTCCTTTACGTAATTCACCAACGGACCATCCGCCGCTGTTTGTTGTCGCTTCGCCTTTTGATAAGCGTCCAAGATCACGTATTCCATCCCCCGGTCACGTAACAGGGCCACCGCAGCCTTAAAAGCGATAAACTCGTTCATCCGGGACATATCGATACCGTAATAATCCGGGTAACGTACCTGCGGAGAAGAACTTACGATCACGATTTTCTTCGGATGCAGGCGATCCAAGATACCGATAATACTCTGGCGTAAGGTAGTACCCCGCACGATGCTATCATCTATCACAACCAGATTATCGATAAAAGGTTCAATACTTCCGTAAGTAATATCATACACGTGCGCCGCCAGATCATTGCGGCTATTGCCCTCAGCGATAAATGTACGTAATTTTATATCTTTTATAGCTACTTTCTCCGAGCGGATTCGCATGGAAAGGATTTGCTCCAGTTCCTCTTCCCTAAGCAGGTGACTACGATCGGCGATCCATTCTTTTTTCAGCTTATTCAAATAGTTGTTCAACCCCTCCTGCATCCCGAAATAAGCGACCTCGGCCGTATTCGGGATAAAAGAGAAGACGGTATGATTCAAGTCGTAATCCACCGCTTTCAAGATCGGATGCACGAGATTATCTCCCAAACGCTTCCTTTCCCTGTAAATATCCACGTCGCTACCCCGTGAGAAGTAGATACGCTCGAAGGAACAAGCCTTATTCTCTTTCGGCTCCACGATCTGGGAGATATGCCACTCGCCTTTCTTGTTGACGAGTATCGCCTCTCCCCGATTCAACTCCCGGATATTCTCTACCTGCACGTTCATCACGGTTTGTATAACCGGACGCTCGGAAGCCAACACGATAATCTCATCATCCGCATAATAGAAGGCCGGACGGATTCCCCACGGGTCCCGTACGCTAAACGACTCGCCACTACCGGTGATACCGCAAATCACGAAACCACCATCCCAGCCCGGAGTACAGCGCTTCAGCACGTTCGACAAATCGATTTGATCCTCGATGGCATGCGTGATATCCATCCCTCTCAATCCTTCCGCCTCACACTTTTGGTACAGGCGCTCCACTTCCCTGTCTAATCGATGTCCCAGTTGCTCCAGCATAATATAGGTATCGGAATATTTCCGGGGATGCTGGCCGATCGCCGTGATCTCCTCGAATACCTCATGAACATTTGTCAGGTTGAAATTTCCGCAAACGGCGAGGTTCTTTGCACGCCAGTTATTGCGTCGTAAAAAAGGATGGATATAAGAGATTCCGGATTTTCCGGTGGTACTGTAACGGAGGTGGCCCATATAAAGCTCTCCAGCGAAAGGTAGATTGGCTTTGGCGAATAACGGATTGTTGAGTTGTTCGGGGGTTAAATCCTTGTAGTGTTCGTGAACTGCGGCAAATATCTCGGTAATAGCTCCGGTCCCGACGGCCCGTTCACGGAACATATATTCCTCTCCGGCATTTGCCTCTAACTTCACGCAGGCTAAGCCCGCTCCTTCCTGCCCCCTGTTATGCTGCTTTTCCATCAGCAAATAGAGCTTGTTCAGTCCATACATCCAACTACCGTACTTCTCGTGATAATACTCCAAAGGCTTCAGTAACCGGACCATGGCGACACCACACTCGTGCTTCAATACTTCCATTGTCGAATCAACTTTTTGATTTTGCCGCAAAGATACAGACAATCCCTAACATATTGTTTAAACAAACATAAAATAATTGACACTTTCACGGAAAAAATGTTTTTATCGGACGTTTGGTTAACAAAGCTTACATTTTATAAGCAAAAGGGAGGGTTTGTTTTCAATCCATAATAAGATATAACAAAGAAGGGAGGCATAATGTTTCAGGCAATACATTCCATTCTTAGCCGACTGGAAATTTACAATATGCATGAAGTAAACTCTCCATACATTTTTATAATGTAACCTTACAAAGTTACAGACAAATCATTACGATATTAAAATAGAAAGATTACCTTTGCCATGAACTCTTAGTAAAATGATTTATGGAATATATTAACGAATTTCACAAACAATGGATAGAGCGTACTCGCCAATCAATAACCTCTTGGAGCAAGCAGCCTGCATCGCCAGAAGAAGTAAAGAAACAGCAGGAGAGATTGAACCAACAGAGGGCTATAAGAGAAGGCAAATCAATGAGCTAATAAAATTTACTAATAATAGAAATCTATGGGTTAACTTATCCCGCCTCACTCTCACCTATATGGACAAAGGTGGTGAGAATGAAGTATTTCATGATGGTAAGGTCTCTGTAATCAAGCTAAATAACTTTGAGTACGCTGGTGATGACTTGGAGAACTTTTTCATTCGCATTACTGTACATAACAAGTTTTTCAGTAATGTACCTTATCAGATGATTGGCTTCGCATATAACAGCGAGCAAAAATTCTGTGCAGTCCTCATACAACCTTATATATTAGCGGAACGAGAAGCTACAGAAGATGAAATAGCCGCCTATATGCAAGCTCTTGGCTTTAAAATGGACTATTACGACGAATACCACAATGAAGATTATGAAGTGTTTGACGCAGCCCCTAACAATGTGCTTTATGGTATAGATGGGAATTTGTATTTTATTGATACACAGATAAGATTAAAAAGGATATAAATATTATAGCCATCACCTAAAAAAATAATCACCCCAGCCATTCATCCTCCCCTCGAAAGGGAAATGAATGTTTAAGGTGATTATTCTTAAGTTTATCAAAAAAGAGGTAAGTCAATCCCCCTACTTCATATATTTACGAAAGCCCTTATAGGCAAATATGAACATGAAATAAGCAGCGGGTATTCGTTTCACGCCTTCCACTTCACGAAGTACATACCACTGACTTTTAAACATCTCGAACTTATTCCCCGAACGAGAATTTTTCGCCTCCCTATAGAGCGCATGCACCTTACCCGTATTATAAGCCTTATATCCTTTCCGCAAGATTTCTAGCCAAAAAGCATAATCTTCTTTAGGAATAGACTTAAAACGAGCCTCTCCTATCAAATCCTTACGTAGCAATACTGTCAAACAAGGAATCTCATTGCTCTCCAACATATCCCAAAATGACGAGATTCGTCTGACTTGAATTAGCCGTTGATTCCGCTTCCCATTCCACGCCATTTTCTCATAATCTGAATAGACAAAGTCATAAGGTCCACTCTCCATAAAAATCACCTGCTCCTCTAATTTCGAAGGAAACCAAGCATCATCACTATCCAAGAAAGCAATATACTCGCCTTGCGCTTGTTCCAGCCCGATATTCCGAGGAAGCGAGGGACTACCGGATGAGTGATCCGTCTTAAAATACTTGATCCTCGAATCACGGTTCACATACGCTTGAATAACCTCAACAGACCGGTCTGTCGAGCAATCATCCACGATCAGCATCTCCCAATGCGGATAGGTCTGAGCTAAGACTGATTCAATCGTTTGGGCAATAAAAGGAGCAGCATTATAACACGGGGTTATAATGGAAATAAGGGGGTACAACCTTCTCACACCTCTCTCCTTCCCAAGGGCTTGATAGCTCCTTTCCACACAGTAAATGCATTCAGTACCTCCCCCTCAAACTCATCGATCCAAGCTCCCACTACATCCGCCTCCTGATCTCGATTTTCAAATATTTGTACAACCGCATACAATTCATCCGTCAAAAGACCATCCTCCACCAAAATTACATCAGAAGGCAATAGAGTTTGCCCAAAGACACTCTCTAGACTTTGGCGCAGGAATAATGCGCTCTCCTTATGATATAAAGAAAACAATACTGAAAATAATCGCATAAAAGATAGAAATAGTTCTATGATCAGCCTTCCATTTCGAACACCTTTGGTAGAAAATGGAACGTATTCAAATCACTTGTTAGAAACGGAACTGCACAAAAAATTTGCATTCTAAGGATTCATCCTTGAAGTTATTACATCAGTCCTCTATAAACCTCATCATATTTCTTTGCCATAATCCAAATATCATAATCACCGGCCCGTATGGAACACTTTTTTGTCACATCCTCCCGATAATCCCTGTCTTTTGAAAGACGAAGGATCTCCTCTGCCAAAATTTTGTCATCATGCACAGGAAACACGATACCAGCACCCTGAATAACCTCCAACAGACCCGGTACATCCGACCCTATCACCGGTTTACCGGCTGCCATCCCTTCCACGGCTGCCAACCCAAATCCCTCGAAATGAGAGGACATCACCACGATATCCGAGGTCTTGACTAAAGCCGGTACATCCTGACGCAAACCGACAAAATGTACACTCCCCGACAAACCCATTTCTTGCGTTTTTCGCACATGATCCTCCAATGTCGAACCCGTCCCCACAAACATCAGATGAACATTACAAGGAAGCCTTTTTAAGGCTCTTAAAACGGTAAGTTGGTCTTTGGGGGGGCGAAATCCAGCCACTTGAGTCACAAGAATAACACCTTCAGGTATATCAAGACTATCACGAGAGACAGCTTTTGCCTCACGGAAGCTTGCCAAATCAATACCATTTAAAATAACATCAACTGCTAAATGCGCATCCACAAACCTATGTAAATTCTCTTTTACCGCATCAGTTATAGCGATAACCGCATCATACTGTCGATAAATAAACCGCTCGAAAGGTTTTATCCAAGTCTTCCCTTGCCGATTATTCAATGTCGAGTGCTCCGTAACGACCAACATACATTTAGCCCGAGACAACATCTTAGCTATTGCTACCCAATACAAAGAAGGGAACAGATGTACATGTACTATATCATACGATTTCATAAACGGGATCAACTTGAATATCAATTGAGGCTTACGTTTTGGATCATCGCATTTACCTAATAAAGTATGGCAATGGCATCCTATCTTTCCCATAGCCTCTACATAGGAGGGGCTCTCCTCACTCAGCGATATTAAATCAACTTGATGCCCCAGTTCTATTTGACAAGGAATAAGTGAGGCAACCAAACGAGCCGCTCCAGAATTAATTCCGAAGTGGTTGATTACATGAAGGATTCTCATTACAAATTATGTTGATTAGCTTATTTTTTAGCTGAAAAGAGAAAGCCACTTAGACAATACACACTCGGAACTATATCGTTCCATCGCATCTAAACGGGCAGATCGTCCTGCTTCACGAAGAACATTCAAATTAGAGAGACGAAGAGATAAGCATTCTGCCAAAGCGTCCGTATCACCATTGGATACCAACCAACCATCCACACCATCACGAATCACTTCCCGGGGACTATTCGGACAGTCAAAACTAATACAAGGAAGCCCCATCATTTTCGCTTCGATCAAAACAAGCACCAGACCTTCAAAGCGAGAAGACAATACAAAACAAGAAGCAGACTGGAACTCATGCGCTATATTAGGAATCGCCTCAGTAAACTCAATCCGATCTGTCACTCCTAAATCTTTTGCCAATTTCATATTCGCTGGTTTATCATCTCCCGAACCAACAATCCGGAGTTTCCAGCCGTCAACTTTCGTTTTCGCCCACGCTTTTATAAGCAAATCAAATCCCTTCTGAGGAGCATGACGACCAACGGCAAGCAAGATTTTCCTTTCGCATTTGGAGGGTTCCTTTTTGCAAAAAAAAGTAAAATTAGGTATCTCATAAATCCGAGGAGCATGAGCTGTACGATAATCCCGTGCATCAGCCTTCGTTAGTACCACCGTGGCATCCACAAACCAAGGGGCCAGCATTTTATACAGGGATCCGATCTTAGATCCGGCATATAGGTTAAAATGTTCCCACGCTATATGCCGGATACCTAACCCAACTATGGCCAGAGCCGAAATTCGTACCAATGGAGTAGCAACGGTAATTAGTACATCCGGTTTATTAGCCTTCAAAACACCTCTCAAAAGCCGTATATTATAGATATTCAACCCTTTAATAGACAACAAGGATTTTGCAAAACTCGAATTAAGCGATCTTATCTTAATTCTCGGATCTACGGGAAATGGACACTGATCCGGCTCAAATGGATCAATCAAGAGAATCTCCACCTCATATTCATCTATAAGTAGATTTGCTAACTCCACTGTCATCCGTTCAATTCCAGCCCTATTCATTAAGGCTTCCGCAAATAACATTATAGTCATCAGAATAAATTATAATTAATAGTATAATCTTTGAAGTATTTCAAGCACGGCAAATATTTCAAGAAACAATAAAACGAAACGCAAAAGAAATATACCAACAGATGCAATCCATCCTTCTTCAACATTTGATAATAAGCAGGAAGAATAAAACATATCGACAAACTAAACACACCCGATATTCGACTTAATATCGAATAGTCAGAAGCTAAATAGAATGCTAATAAACTAATCAAATACATCTTCAGTAACACTATTTCTTTTACGCTTGCTCTATTTCGTTCCCTCCATATCTTTTCCAGATAAGGGTACACCAAAATAGAATACCACAAGATACTCAACATATTCGCACTCTCCCCTTTGTCCATATAGTCCATATAATGTTTAAAGGAAGAGATAGAGAAAATTCCCAATATGATATCTTCAATAGTTCCAAATGGAATAAACAACGCACAAAGCATAAAAAATACGACAAAACGAAACGAGGCATTCAAAAGCCATATAAGTAACAGACACCCCCAAACCAAACGATGAAATAATATCCCAAGAATAATATAAACGACACATTTTCTTCTATTTCCATTTGCCCAATTAACAATCGCATACAATGTACAGGTCATCGCCACCCCATACCGAATCTGCATGAATGGCATCATGATAAACTGAGAAAAGAAAATGAACAAGGCAAAATTTGGATAAGAAGTAAATTGTTTAGCAGATTTATAGAACAAAGTAAATGTCAAGAAAGAACAAAAAAGAAATATAGATTGATATCCCAACCCAATAGACTTAAACAAAGAACAAATGAAAACATAGCCAAACTCCAGTAAATGCCCATTAATTTTCTCAAACAGGGATTTCACTGATTCTTCTTGCCATATGGGAGTCGTTCCCCAATGACCCACATAAGTTGAATAATCGTTATCAACATCCCCTCGTAAGCCACAAAACAGAATAACCGTTAAAAGAAGTAAAGATGAACCTATCATCTTTATTTTTTGGGGAAGTGGAAAGAAATCCAAAGAGGATAAAAAAGCAATCCACAAAAATAAAAAGTAGTAAATATCCATAATATCACCAAAGCTTTTCCCTTAAGATACACAACAAGTCAAGACAATGCAGACCGGAGGAAACTCATAGAATTCTCACGTAAGTTTTCTAATCGCTTATCAACCTCTACATAATCAATAGACTTATTCCATATCTTACGATCCAATGCTTCTTGATGAGAAGAGAACAATCTATCACCCAATCCTAAATCGTTCAATAATGAAGTCATTCGGCTTTGCAAAGCCGAATTGGAAGGAATCACGGCAAATTCTTTCTTGAAAAGAATAGCAAACACCATACAATGAAACGAATCTGTTACAACAAAACGCGCATTCGCAATATTAGTCACCCAAGTTTGAGGCGATGGAAACCAACTTCTCCTTATTCGCATCCCTGCCTTAAAAGCCACTTTTGATAAGCCTTCCATCAAAACCGGGAAAGTATTTAGTTCCCTAGCGACCGTCTTCATCACTCCATAATATGCTTCCGAAGGAGCAAATTTGAATCCAACCACCGCATCTTTAAAAGCAGGATTACGTAGTAGCGAAGAAAAATCCCCCAACAGCAAAGTGGGATCCAACACCTTGACCGCATCACAGCCAAAAACATCATGACAGATGCCTACCCCTTCATTCTCTCTTACACTCAATGCATTAAAACGCATGAGTAATTTTCCCACTTCATTCGTAAGCTCCGGGAATCGCCAACTATCAGAACCGAAACTAGCCGCATAAGAGAAACGTCTCACACCATCCGGCAAGAAATCCCCGAAATAACGTAAAGCTCGATGAGTAGTAATAGCAGGATTCCAAATTTGGTCACTGCCAACAATACAACAGTCTAAGCCTTTTGATGCCTGAGCCAAATCCTCTTTCGTATGACACTCCTTCGAAAAGGTACAGATATATTCCCTACGAAATGACTCAAATCGCCTAGAAAGAGGTGTAACAAAAGCAGCCAAGTCATGTCTCCATGTTGTCCATGTCAGATAAAAGAACTCAACTCCATACCCCATCCTACGCAACACTTCCGCCAAAGCATACGCTTGAAGGACTGCTCCATAATTATCACCTTTGGCAAACGTGAGAATACCTATTTTCCTTTTATTTTGTTCCATATTATCATTGGATTATTTAATACGCGTGAGACTTTGGCCAAGACTACTACTTTCTTTAGATCAACTCCTGTACAGACACACCACAAAAGAATAGGACGCCACAGAGAACGAGGAGCGCAGTCCGGCATTTGAGCTGAAATAAACTCTTCCACGCTCCGTGCCTCAAAATAACAAATTCCTTTTTCTCGCAATTCTTTCAAGACTTGATGTCCCTTTTCCGTAAAAGCGGCCACAGCGTTTACCCCTTCCTCATTCCGTTCATAAGTTTTCCCCCAAAAGTCGCCGATTCTAATATCTGCGGAAGAATTCAACAACTTATATTTACAAGAATAATGGCAACATTTATTCAAGCACATATCCGAGAAAAATATCCGATAAAAAGGGTTATTCTCCCTGTCTACTACAAATTCTTTTTCTCCTTCGACTCTAGAACACGATGACTTATGCCAGCCATCTCCTTTATAGCGAAAATCCACATTCAGCACACGGCCCGTCTTTGATTCAATGGAAGATAAATACCGGACCCAAGATTTTCGAGATGGCGTTCCATGACACAAAAGATCAACGATCAAACAGTCACGTTCAATACCTAATTTTTGCATATAGCGCCTGATTGAGTCTGCTTGACAAGGGAGACCAACGATCACATACTTACCTCTCTTGTTTATCGCAGAAAAACCATCTGCCGTATAGCTTGGGATATACTTAGAACCTTTTGAGGCCATGAGCTCCGAAACAGTCGAAGCCGCATAATGCTCGGCACGATGTTTCACTGTATTATATCTAACGACAATGGCTTGATAACCTTTTAATATCATGTGGCGAGCTATCTCAAACCCCAAACCTCCACTCGTAGAAGTAGCCCGTACCTCCGGATTCAAACTCCAAGAACCATAACACGATGTACCCTCCGAAGAAGGCTGATGAGCCAATTTATCATGATTAAACGCACACACATCAAGACACCTATGGCACTCTACGCATTTCTCTGGATTTATTATCACCGGAGAGTAAAAACCATCCTTATTTTCTCTCAACTCTATGATATTTAAAGGACATGCCACCACACATACACCGCAACCATAGCAATCTTTCAACACAGATATATTATTCATTATAAACTAACTATTTATCTTCGAAGTTTACAACTAAACAACCTCATTTTATTTAATAAGAACAGACGTTCCTCTTGCGTACAACCGACATAATATATACTCATTAATGAAGATATTATACTCAGAATGGAAATAGACAAAAATCGTTTAATACTAGGATCCATATTAGATATAAATAGAACTGGGAACATAACAGATACAACAGACACCTTTAGAATATTAAAAATCACAGTTTTAAAAAATATAAAAAGCGGAAATTCCATCATAGCATTAAGAACATAAAGTCGAAGTAACAAACAACCAAACGCAATTATAACAGCAATAATAAACGTACATTCAGGAGAAAGCCCCATCCACAACGCTAAATAGGAAAGTGGAAAATTCAGCATCTGAAGTCCACCAACAAGCAGTTGATATTTACGAATTTTACCTGTTGCAAGCAAAAGGGTCATTATCGCATAGGAAATTGATTCTACCAATACCCATATTAAACCTATCCGAACAAACAATACCGTATATTCAGGTATATGGCCTAACCACAACTCTAATACCCGTTGTGTTTCCATTAAGATCGGAAAAGTAATTAACAAGGTTAAATAAAACGAAAAACGTGAGCCTCGAAAAACCAATTTAATTGCCTCTTCATATTTATTTAAAGCATACGATTTTGTTATCTGTGGGTTAATAGCGGTTGTAAACCCATTGGCAAAACTCATAGCAGCAGATAGCACTTGCATCGTAATTCCCCTAGCGGCATTCACTATCGGTCCACAAAAAATATTTAATAAAACATTAACTCCTTGATCCCGTAATAAAGAAGAAGAAGCCCCAATAAAAACCCATCCCGAAAAATGTAATATTTGAGAAAGAATCTGTTTATCAAACTGTAAGCTAAATTGACATTCCTCAAAGTTTCGTTTACAATACAGCCCATAAACCACACGAGTTACAAATGATACGCCAACAAGAAGAACAGAGTACATTATTAACTTGTCATACAAATATAATTGTAGATATAACACTACGAATAACTTTAAAATTACATCCATGACACTTATGTAAGCATACGCCTTCATATGTTCATGAGATATAATAACCGCATTATATGGTATACTTATCACATTAAGTATAAATGTAATAATAGAACATTGAAGGACCCAATTAGCAGCCAGCATTCGTTCTTCTGGTATATTCATTTTATTATTAAGAAACCATATACCAACAATCTCTAGCAAGAAGCAAATTACTATAGCTAAAAAGAATTGGATAAAAAGTGACGATGAAAAAACTTTACGCAATTGATCCTTATCATTCTTTCCTAATTCAAAAGTAATAAATCGACTAATCGCTGATGATAATGAGCCGGAGAACATGGCGAACATTGCCACAACTCCCCCCACCACATTATAAATCCCGAAATCCTCTACCCCCAATACCTGTAGCACAATCCTACTCGTATACAGTGTCACCCCCATAATCAGGAGCATGCGCATGTAGAGAAATAGCGTGTTTTTCGCTATCCGCTTATTGTTCTCTGACGTAGCTGACATAAAAATGAGTACATAAGACACGCTTACCCCGCCGATACACCAGCGGGACAAGCGCATCGAATATCTAGATTTAAAATGAGTTTAAGCTATGCTTATAAAGATAGGTCACTGAGACAAATCACTCAGCATAACACAAATAGTAAAGCACAAATCCGGGACTTCCTTTTGAAGGCTATAAAGTATCACGCTTGCGTCAATATCAAAATAATGATGGACAATCATATTCTCTCCCTCTCGATATGTCTACGAAGCAACCAATTCATCCCATCCTCAAGATTCCATACTTTTCGGCTTGACGAATCTTGAAGTCTCTTAATAATGCTTGGATCTCCCATTTATCTCACCCTTCCCCCAGCACATACTTCCTGATCCCATACCGAATGCTCGGTACATTCGCCCCATTCACGAACGTGAGGTGAGGCAAGAGGGCGCTGATGAAGGCACGGCTCTTGACCAGCTTGAGGGGAGACGAGTAGTCGGCTAGGATCTCGTTGTAAAGGTCCGTCAATACCGTCTGGCAAAGGGTGACCGTGTCCGGGCAGGCGCATAGGCGGGCCTCGTAGACAAGACGGGTCGCCTCGTCCGGGATGAACAAGGCCAACGAGGAGGGTTCAGCCGTCACCGGAGGGGCAGGAGAGTTTATCGGAGGAGACGGAGACTCATGAAGTCCCGATTCCGCGGGCGTAATCCAGCGTTCCGTCCGTGTCACCGTCCCGTCACCCCAATGGATGTTCTGGATAGCGATGGTGGCATTGGGCAGGATCTGCACGTTACCTCCATTGACCGTAAAGGCAGAACGTGCCTGTTCCGCCCGCTCTTGATTTTCTGTCATATCCGTTTTTAATTTAAGTGTTAACAATAATCGCCCCTTTCACGGGGGCATATTTATTTCTATCCTCATTTCATCCACCGTACGTCCGCTTCCGTACCCGTACCGTCCATCGCTATTCCGGGAATGGACAGGAACGCGTTCCTTTACCGGCGGTAACCAAATAATCAATTTATTTTATCCGATCATGAAAGAGTCTATCTTTTCCTTTTTCAACGCCCCCATCACCAATCAAGTGCCGAACGGGGTTGTCTGTGTCAGTCAATTGCACGCCTATATCACCACCAGCGAGTGGCTGCGTGAGCGTACCGATCAGGTACGTGCCGCATCGGGCGACGAGAAACGGTTCAGGCGGCTGAAACAGAGTTTGCTACCCTATGTCACCCCCGCCGGTATCTTCTCCTACCGCAGGGAAGATCACTTGCTATTGCCGTCGGGCGAGTTCGTCATCGACATCGATCATATCTCCTCATCCGAAGAGGCGATCCGTTGGAGGGACACGCTGTTCGCCGACGAGCGGCTACGCCCCGATCTCTCCTTCGTGAGTCCCAGTACCACGGGAATCAAGCTCCTCGTACCCTATCGCCTGTCGATCAAGAAAACCGTGGAGGAGTCTTTCGACGAGGCGGTACGATTCGCTTGGGAATATCTTGAGGGAAAATACGGGCTGAAAGCTGATGCCACGAACGCAGACCTCTCACGGGCTTGCTTCCTTTGCCACGATCCCTCAGCGAGGCTACGGGAGAATTGAAAATTGAGAACTGAAAATTGAAAATTATATATCATCATGAACCCATTATCAGATCTGGAGCGGCTCGTTGTCGCCATCGAGAAACAGGGGGCGAACATCGCTCCCACCTATCAAGAGTATATGCCGATCGCCTTCGCCATCGCCAATGATTGCGGAGAAGCCGGCCGGACATTCTTTCATCGTATCTGCCGGATGTCGGAGAAATATGTCTCCGGCGAAGCGGATAAGCTATACGACCATGCCCTCAAAGGAGGCAATGGACGGAATGGCTTGGGATCCGTATTCCACTTGGCGGATCTGGCCGGCGTGAAACTGGACAAATCCATGGCTGAGGCCGGGAAGCTTTCAAACTTTCAAACATTCACGCCTCCCTCACACACGCACACGTGTACGCACGAGGAACCGCCAGTGAAAAATGTCCCGCCCGCCTTTCCGGAGTATCCTTGGCCCGCTTTCCTCAAGCGGATGATCGGCCGGGGCGATACCCCCGCCCAACGGGATATCCTCCTGCTGGGCGCTATCACCGTGTTGGGAGCGACACTCAACAAATCGATCCGGATATCGTACGGGCGAAAATTCTATTACCCTTGCCTGCAAACGTTCATCGTCGCCCCTCCCGCCTCGGGAAAGGGAGCCCTCGCTTGGACACGCCGGCTTGCCGAGCCGATACACGAGGCGATGATGGCGGACTACCGGCAGAGGCATAAAGCCTACCGGGAGGAGAAGAGCCGTTGGGACTCGCTGGGCAAGAAAAAATCCGATACGCCGGAGCCCGAGATGCCTCCTCTCAAGATGTTCCTTATTGCCGGTAACAATTCCGGCACCGGCGTGCTGGAGAACCTCATCGAGGCCGACGGCATAGGGCTGATCTGCGAGACCGAGGCCGATACCGTGAGCACGGCCATCGGCACCGAGCACGGGCACTGGAGCGATACCTTGCGTAAATGCCACGACCACGAGCGGCTGGCCTTCAACCGACGCACGAACCGGGAATACCGGGAGTGCCCGGCCTCTTACCTCAGTGTCTTGTTAAGCGGCACTCCAGCGCAGGTACGGCCACTTATTCCCTCGGCCGAGAACGGGCTGTTCTCACGCCAATTGTTCTACCGGATGCCACCCATCGACGAGTGGGCGGATCAGTTCGAGCAGGGCGACGAGGACATGGATAGCCTCTTCTCCGATTGGGGGAGACAGTGGAAGAAACTCGTGGACTACCTACATGAGAGGGTCAATGTCATACAATTCCATCTCTCCGACACGCAAAAGGAGCGATTCAACAGCTGCTTCGCACGCATATTCGGGCACGCCGGTCTTTCCTACGGTTATCCGATGCGAAGCTCCGTGGCCCGTATCGCCATCAATATCTGCCGGATCGCTTCCGTGGTGGCCTTCCTGCGATCGGTGGAGAGTCTCTTCATCCCACAAGCCATTCTCGATTCTCAATTTTCAATTCTCAATTGTCCCGGTCTCTCGCCTGCCCCCGAGATCCCGGAGGAGAACGTACGGGACGGTATCGTTCCTTCCCTAGAGTTACGCATCAACGATGACGATTTTCAAGCCGTCCTCTCGCTCGTGGAGCCGCTCTATCGTCATTCGGCAGGCATACTCTCCCTGCTTCCGTCTGACGAGGTGCCACGCTCTCGCACGCCCACGCCCCAAGAGGCCCTCTTCGCGGCCCTTCCACTCTCTTTCAACCGACAACAGGCCTTGGAGGAAGCAGAGAGGAACAACATCCCCACCGCCACCCTAGATACCTGTCTCAAGCGAATGCAGGAACGAGGCACGCTGGAGAAGAACGGCCGGGGCGAGTACAGCTTCGGCGACCGTGTCACCCATAAGTAATCTCGGCCTCCCTCACACCCCTATATAATGTACCCAGCGGGCGTGTGTGTGAGGGGGGTACGAATGTTTGAAAGTTTGAAAGTTTCATTCTCCCAAATCTATAAATCATAAATCAAATGTCCTTACCATTAAGAAAGTCCGCACTGGCGGCATCCTATTTCCCTGAGCTGGCCTCCCATCAAGCTTGTAACCGTCTACGCCGTTGGATCATCCGATGCACGGAGTTGTACGATAAGCTGCGGGAGACGGGCTACCGCCCCGAGCAACATATATTTACGCCACGACAGGTGGGGTTGATCATACTCTATCTTGGTGAACCGTAAATTAGTTGACAGTTACGCACAGCGGTAAATTAAAACGGCCTATTGTCACTTGTCAACTAGAACAGGCATTCTAAGGTCTTTACAATGCCCATCCAAGGCTTCTTATAATGCCTATTCAAAGGGGCTTACGATGGGCAGCGTAAGAAACCGGCGGTTATCACCGTGTCCCATGTTAATTAATCGTTATTCCTTGCCCCGGGCATCAACCGGCATCACCGCCTCTTACGGCGGAACCTATCTTTGTAACGTTGATCAGCAAATAATTAATTTTCTATTATCAACTTTTAATTTTCAATTACCATGCCACAAGCATTTCAAGCACGAAAATTTTTTATCCCCAAGACGGATCCCAAGCAGGAGGTGTACAAGCCGGTTCCCTATTATTTCGGTACCCTGTCCACGCAAGACGCAGCCGACCAGATCGCCGAGGAGTCTTCGCTCACGAAGGGTGACGTATTGAACGTGTTGGACCGCTACCAGCGGTATGTCATCAAGAACCTCCAGAAAGGCTACAAGGTGGAGCTGCTGGGGTTCGGAACCGTCTATAACCGCTTCGTCACGGAGAAGGGGGTAGCGACCGCCCCCGAGGTCAAGGCTACGCACATAAGGACTATCGTGCCGGGATTCTCGCCTTCCTATACCATACTGAACGGGGCACGACGGTACTCGCTGCTGGGCGAGAAGACTTCGTTGCTCAAGGTGACGATACTCGGGACGCCGGTGGAGGAAGGGGGCGGCGACTCGGAGTCGCCTGATGAGATCTGATGTGTCACTTTTGGCTTGACCCAAAAGTAACCAAAAGGTCAAGGCTGACGCTGACGGGCTACTTCGAGACCTACGCTCGCTGTCGCATCCCAACTCGCTTCGCTCAGACAGGGATGCTCCTCACGCTCGCTACGGTCTCTTCGCTTGACGCCCGTCCGCTGAGGCCGTCCGAAGGAAAGCGAAGCTTTCCTCTTATATCAGCCGGGATATCATTATTCAATTCACTATTAATTATTAATTATCATGAAAAAGTCCGTATGGAGTACCATTATCAAAGTGATCATCGCCGTAGCTACCGCCATCGCGGGAGCATTTGGCATCCAATCCTGTATTCTCTAATTTTCAATTTTCAATTATCAATCTTCAATTATCATGGGTAAGGCTTATTGTTTCTACCAGAATTACAGGGAGGTCAGACTCCTTGTAATTCATTGCTCGGCCACACGATATGACAGGGATTTTCCCGTGGAGGCGCTCCGTTCATCGCACAAGGCACGAGGATTCGCCGATATCGGGTATCATTTCTATATCACACGGGACGGGGAATTACACCGCTGCCGGCCGGTCAACCAGATCGGGGCGCACGCAGCCGGATGGAACGACCACAGTATCGGTATATGTTACGAGGGAGGACTCGACGAACAAGGCCGTCCAGCTGATACTCGGACCTACGCTCAGCGGTGTACCTTGATGGATCTGCTACGGCAATTACGAAGGGACTATCCGGAGGCACGCATCCTAGGACATTACCAATTAAGTCCCTATATCAAAAAGGCTTGCCCCTGCCTTGATGCCAGGGAGGAATACAGGGAGCTATAGACAGATCTGTGATAAAAACTCATCAGGAGTAAATACAGGAAGCGATGAATTCGCAAAATCTTTCGTATTTCGTGTGATTATCGCTTCCACATTTTCCCGCAATGCTGAATAATATTGTAAAGCATCCTCATAATCCACGAACTTAGAGGCCAAAGCATCATCCACTACCCGTTCATCTGCTATAGTCACCTTAGATAATTGACGAAAATTGCGTAACAACAATCTCATTCCATCCCGACCATGTTTTCGTAACAGATAAGACGCTGTCGCATAAGTCATAGGGGAAACATATAACAAGATCTTACCTTCATAAGCCAAGGAAAAAATAGATACAGCCGCATGATAAAACGGCTCACGTTTATCTAAGAGATCTATCACCACATTGGTATCCAAGAAAATCTTTCTCATCGATATTTTTCCTCCAAATAACGATGATACGCCTCTCTTCCATTCAAATCAGTCTCGTCTACAGGAGAACCTGCGCCTAACAAACTTTGAATAACATCGGGAATTTCGCTTTTTTCCTCCTGTTGTTTAACCAAGCGGGATAAATAATCCGTCAACATTGTTGACAAATCAATACCCCGAAGTTTCGCATAAGCGATCGCCTTATCCAAAAGATGTTTCTCTAATTGTATTTGAACTGTCTCCATATTCAATTCTCCTCCATTTTTGATAAGACAAAGATAATTTATTTCTTCATATCCTAAGACCATGGGGCTAAAATTTCTTACCGAACGCTATATTCAAGAAGGTCTTCACCAATATCTTGAAATCGAACAGCCAAGAGCGATGCTCCAGATAGAACAGGTCGTAACGCAAGCGGCGGAGCATCTTATCGACCGTGTCCGTATACCCATTGTAGAGCGTGGCGTAAGAGGTCACGCCCGGACGGATCTGGTAGAGGTAACGATAACGGGGATCACGCTCCATGATCTGGTCGATGTAGAACTTACGCTCGGGACGGGGACCGATAAAGGACATATCGCCCACGAAGACATTCCATAACTGGGGCAGCTCGTCCAAGTGATGTACCCGGAGGAATTTTCCGACACGGGTCATCCGGGGATCTGCCCCACCCTTGTAAAGGGCCGGACCGAACTTCTCTGCGTCCAGACGCATACTGCGGAACTTATAGATGTTGAACGGGCGACCGAAACGACCGATACGCTCTTGCTTAAAGATCGCCGGGCCTCCATCCTCCCGTTTTACGGCGATATAACAAAGTAAAAACAGCGGGGAGAATACGATCAAGGCCAAAAACGCCAGCGCACAATCCCCTATACGTTTTACATTACGTTGGAACATACCCATCCCATCCGGGATGAATCGCTCCGGTTCCTCTCCCTCACTTTTTCCTAATGGTGTAGTTTTCTTTTTTTCAGCACTCATACTCTCTCACTTAATAAAGGCAATCCCTCCACCTCGCCGACGTGCCATTCACGGTAGTCTGCCAAGGAAAATCCGGGGACGGTCAATAGCTTGTAATCCGACTCGTCTCTTCTCAAGATATGTTTGCGGGCGTACGAGCGGAGCGAGCGATTCGTAACGGACACCATCACGATCGGGAACGGGTAGGCGAACAGGCGCAACGGAGTGGTCTCGCTATCCGGGAACGCACGATGCAGCTGGTAGGCCGAACGCTCGAACGCTACCCAGTAGGGACCCGTGCAATACAGGTGTATTGAGTTTCGGTTCGCACGCTCACGATCCATGATCTCTGTCAAACGCTCACGCAACAGGTTCATCAGCCGGATGCCCGAAGGGACGCCGCATGTCTCTCTCTCTTCTCTCATATCTTTTATTTATCGCCGTTCCCGTGCCCGAACCAACGGTCGTAATCACGTAAACGACGTATCAACACGGTCTTGCTCCTCTTGGGCGAGGGCTCCTCCATCCAAGGGTCAACCAGCTCGTGCGCCATGCGCTGATAGAGGCTGCTGTCCGTACAGCCGTACAGCGTGACCAGCAGCAAGGCACGGGATTGCCCCGCTTTTATCACCGGGAGCATACTGCGCACCGTGGCATGCAAACGATCGAACTCATCCTCATCGCCCAAAAGTTTATAGGCAGGAAGGAGCAACGAGTAAAGCTTGCAACGGATCACGTCGGTCTCCCCACGGAGCGAGGCGTAGCCACGCAGGACCTCACGGGCCAGACGGGCATCCTCATCCACTACCACGCCAGAGGCATGGTAACGGCCCAAGGCATCGTGCAAGCCCTCCGACAGACGGTCGTTGTCCAAATGGGTATACACGTGCTTGCCCCCCGTGTTCAGCTCGATCAACTCGTACTCCCCCGCTCTCACCTCGAACAAGGGGACCCACAGACAGTCGAGGATACGCACCATCACGTCCTTATGCCCACCGCCCGGCTGCACCACCACCTCCGCCTCCATATTGGAAAAAGGGCCGGAGGTGATACGCACACGGTCGCCTTTCAACAAGCGGCCGCTATCTGGCACGTATACGGGAAGCTCGTTGGAGTAAGAAGCCGCGACCCAACGCAAGGTATCCATCTCACGATCCGAGAGGTACGGGAAATAAGACCGCCCGCCGGAGGAAACCCGGGGGAGGAAATTATACAGGGGAAGCGTACGCTTCAGGCGGAAGATCTCGTCCTCCGAGGCGTGGACGAACACGTAGTTGTACAACAGGGGCCGTTTCGTGTTGACCATCTTACCGCCCACCTTCCTCGCCTCGACATACGAGGGGGAGAAATACTCGAACAACGCCTCACCACGACGCTCACGGCGGGAAAGCTCAGCGTCCAGCCCCTTCGAGGGGCTGATCCTGTCACGCCCGCCACCGGCGGTAGGGAGCGTGAGCACGTACCAGCGGACAGCCTCCTGATCACGTCGCTTCAGAACATGCGCCATGAACCTATCCGAGCACTTGCCTGTCAATATATCCATCTCTATGATTATCTTTTCTAGTGGTTATCCCGTGGCCCGAAAACAGACCCCACGGCAATTCAGAGCCCTACCAAGAATCATTTATATCATCTTGATAAACAGCATTTTATATTTTTAAATATGGCATTACTGAAAATTACCATCTCTTGAAATCTTAGGCTACTTGGGGAGTAGCCTAAAAGGTGCGAGAACGGTTATCACCCGGTTGTAGAGACGGAGCGTGCTCCGTCTCCCACCGTCTGGGAGTAACTTTAAATACCATTTTGAGGGGATGAGACGGGGCACGCCCCGTCTCTACAGGAATACATATACAGATTATGAGGCATGGTGGAATGATACCTAGAACAAGGATTCATCTTGCCCGCATCACCATGTCTATACGTCTAGGATAAAATGGGAAAATCAAAGAATAGAAAGGGTCAAACGCCTAGAATGACTAAACAAGCCGATTTGTTTGTTTGTTTTTAGTTATTTTTTACTACATTTGCGCCGTGAAAGAATACGCTACTCCCCAAGTAGCCTACTCCCTTTACCCTACTTTCGGTACATGATTGTACACACTCTCAAAACAAATTTTATTCACCGCAGACATCTTTTCCAACGAGAAACTTTTCAAATAGATTTGCGTAGTCTTGATCGATTTATGGCCCAATAGTTCGCTGATCATCTCAATCGGGACATCCTGTTCCTTCAAAATCATCGCAAAAGAATGACGGATCGAATATGAGGTGATCGGGATAGACACACCGCAGGCTCTCGCCAACCTCTTCAAATTCCGGTTAAAATGGGCCAAAGCGGAAGTGTACTCCTTGTAGGCTTCTTTTCCCACTTTTATCCCTTTCAAGAAAGGAAACAAATAGGGTGAGTCCTTACCTACATCACTTGACAGTTCCCTCAGCGACTCCCATGCGGTAGATTGTACCTCTATAAGCATCGGAGTACCCGTTTTCTGGCGTTTATATTCCAAAACCCCACCCCGGACATTCTCCTTTTTCAGATGAGCGAAATCCACGAATGCCATACCGCAAAACTGGAACATCAGGCACAATGCCTGCCGTGTTTTTCTCAGTTCCGGATCATCTAATGAGGCCGTCATCAGAGAACGTAATAAATCCTGTGGTAACGCCTTTTTGCGTTTGCTCTCTATACCCGTGAAAACTCCCTTAAATAAATAAGGGATATAGGGGGCCAACCCTTCCTCCACCGCCATGTTGTACACACAACGGATCCGACGCATATAGGTCGACACCGTGTTCCATGTACATCCTTTATTCAACAAAAAGGCCTGATAACGCCGAAGGTTCTCCTTATTGACATAGATATAGGGAATTACCTCCAACCCACAAAACCGCATGAATGAGTTCAATGCATCCTGATAGCTCTTCGCCGTGGAATAACGCCCATCCACACGCAATTTATAGATATACAACCTCATCCCTTCTACTAAATCCTTTTTCTCCATACTATCGCTATTTTTTCGTGATAAAACTTAGCAAATGTAATACAGATCCGGGAGGTTGAGCATATACAAAAAAAGGCGAACCAACCGGTCCGCCTTTATAAAATCTCCATTTCTAGATTATTTCAGTCCTCTATTCTTCAGCAACGGATCCGTACCCGGTTCCTTGCCACGGAAATTCTTGTACATATCCATAGCGTCGTCGATACCGCCCGGGGTCAAGACATATTTACGGAATTTATCGGCACATTCTTGATTAAAGATGTCGCCGGTTTCCTTGAATGCCTCGAAAGCGTCGCAATCCAATACCTCAGCCCAGATGTAGCTATAATAGCCGGCGGTGTAGCCGCCACCCATCGTATGGTTGAAGTAAGTCGTACGGTAACGGGAAGGGATTTGTTTCAGCAAACCACGACGGCCTAACGTCTGTTGCTCGAAATCCATCACGTTCAAGTTGGCCGGAACATTATTCGTCTGGTCAACGAACTTTATCACTTTCTTATCCGCCGCATCACCACTGACCGCATGGAAATCCATATCCAGATAAGAAGCCGCCAGATACTCCGTCGTAGCGAAACCTTGTCCGTACTTACCGCTCTTATCCAACTTCTCGATCAACTCGGCCGGGATCACCTCGCCGGTCTGGTAATGCTTAGCGTACACCTTCAATACTTCCGGCTCGAATACCCAATGCTCCATAACCTGTGAAGGCAACTCCACGAAATCACGAGGAACACCAGAAACACCCGAGTAATGCACGTCACGGAACAAGCCGTGCAAACCATGACCGAACTCATGGAACAATGTATTCGCCTCATCAGCGCTCAACAACGCAGGTTGTCCCGGAGCGGGCTGGCTAAAGTTACAAACGATCGTTACGACCGGAGCCACACGCTTGCCATCCTTATAAGCCTGCGGACGATAAGAACCGCACCACGCACCACCACGCTTGCTGGCACGAGGGAAGAAATCGAAATAAATAACGCCCAAATGAGAGCCATCCTTATCTTTGCACTCAAAAGCCTGCGCTTCCGGATAAGGCAACGGGATATTACGGATCGGGGTAAACGTGATACCATATAACTTATTAGCTACATAGAAAGCACCCTCACGAACATTATCCAACTTCAAGTAAGGACGAACCTCATTCTCATCCAAATTGAATTTAGCCTTCTTGGCCTTCTCGAAATAATAACGCCAATCCCAGCCCTCGGCCTCGAAATTGCCGCCTTCTTTCTTGATCTCGGCGTTTATATCGGCCAACTCATCTTTCGCTTTCGCCAAAGCAGGCTTCCAAACCTCATCTAACAATTGATAAACCTTATCCGAGCTTTTCGCCATACGATCCTCCAACACGAAAGAAGCGTAATCATCGTAGCCCATCAACTTCGCTTTCGCCAAACGAGCGGCAACCAAATCACGAACCACTTCCTTGTTATCGTTCTCATTATTATTATTACCACGGTTGATATAAGCGTTGAACATCTTCTCACGCAACTCACGTTTATCGGAATATTGCAAGAACGGCATCACGCTCGGATTCTGCAAGGTAAATACCCATTTGCCTTCCATCCCGGCATCCTTGGCCGCTTGAGCGGCGTTAGCGATCAAGGTCTCGGGCAGACCGGAAAGATCCTCCTGCTTGTCGATCACCAATTTAAAAGCGTTCGTCTCTTTCAGCATATTCTGTCCGAAAGTAAGCTGTAGCATGGAGATCTTGCTATTCAACTCACGCAATTTAGCCTGATCCTCAGCGGAAAGATTAGCGCCACCCCGAACGAAGTCCTTATAAGTCTCCTCCAATAACTTCATTTGCTCCTTATCGAGACCCAACTCATCCTTCTTATCGTATACAGCCTTCACACGAGCGAATAATTTCGGATTCAAGTTGATATCATCACTATATTTTGACAATAGCGGCGACATCTCACGGCTTAACGCCTGCATCTCATCATTCGTATTCACGCTATTCTGTCCACCGAAAACAATCTGGACCTTCCGAAGCAACGCACCCTGCTCATCCAAAGCGACAATCGTATTCTCGAACGTCGGCTCCTCCGGGTTATTCACGATCGCCTCGATCTCCTTGCGTCCCTCTTCCATGCCTTGCAATAGGGCCGGTTTGTAGTGCTCGAACTTGATTTGATCAAAAGGTGGAACTCCAAACGGGGTGGTATATTCCGCAAAGAACGGGTTTCCCCCCTCCACGGTCTTCTTTTCGGAAGTACCGCAGGCAGTAAGCATAACGGCTAATCCTGCTGCCATAATTAATTGTTTCATCTTTACTGATTTTTGATTTATGAGTTATGAATTATGAATTATTCTAATTATTCTTCTCATTTTAGCCCTCTGTTCTCCAACAACGGATCGATACTTGGTTGTTTACCACGGAAATTCACGTACATATCCATAGCATCATCGATACCGCCCGGAGTTAATACGTATTTACGGAATTTAGAGGCAACCTCCGGGTTGAAGATATCACCCGTCTCCTTATAAGCTTGGAAAGCGTCGCAATCCAACACTTCCGCCCAGATATAACTATAATAACCGGCTGTATATCCACCTTCCATCGTATGTCCGAAATAAGTGGAGCGATAGCGAGACGGAATCTGACGGATCAGACCACGATCGCCCAAGACCTTCGCCTCAAATTTCTCAATATCCAAATCGGCAGGGATCTCTTTCAATACATGATAATCCATATCCAGATAAGAGGCGGCCAGATACTCCGTCGTAGCGAAGCCTTGTCCATACTTGCCACTCTTGATCATCTTGTCTACAAGGGCTTGCGGTATTACCTCGCCGGTCTGGTAATGTTTAGCGTACACTTTCAATACCTCCGGCTCAACGGCCCAATGCTCATCGACTTGCGAAGGTAGCTCCACAAAGTCACGAGGCACATCGGACACGCCATAATAATGAACGTCGCAGAATAAACTATGTAGGGCATGACCGAACTCATGGAATACGGTCTCGGTCTCGTCGGCCGTCAAAAGCGCCGGTTGTCCCTCCGCCGGTTTACTGAAATTAAACACGGTAGTAACCACCGGGGCTACCCGTTTCCCATCTTTATACGTTTGTGAGCGGTAACCGCCGCACCATGCGCCACCTCCTTTGCCCGGGCGGGTAAAGAAATCCATATACAGCACGCCCAGATGCGTACCATCTTTATCCTTGCACTCGAAAGCGAGAGCGTCGGGGTCCGGTTTCGGGATGTCCTTGATCTCGGTAAACGTGATACCGTATAATTTATTGGCTACATAGAAGATGCCCTCACGTACATGTCCCAACTCAAAATAAGGACGCATCTCGTTCTCGTCCAAGTTATATTTCGCTTTCTTGGCTTTCTCGAAATAATAACGCCAGTCCCAGCCCTCGGCCTCGTAATTACCGCCTTCCTTCTTGATCTCGGCGTTGATATCGGCCAATTCCTCTTTCGCTTTCGCCAAGGCAGATGGCCAGATTTTATCAAGCAAGTCGTACACGTTCTTCTCGTTCTTCGCCATATTCTCTTCCAATACGAAAGCGGCATAATCCTCATATCCCATCAATCGGGCTTTCTCCAGACGAGCGGCAACCAGCTGCTTAACGACCTCCTTATTATCATTCTCATTATTATTGTTGCCACGATTCGTATACGCCTTGAAGATCTTCTCACGCAAATCACGCTTATCGGCGTATTGAAGGAAAGGCATCACGCTCGGATTATGGAGGGTAAACACCCACTTACCATCCAGACCATTCTCTTGGGCCGTTTGCGCCGCCTTGACGATCACGTCTTCCGGCAGACCGGATAAGTCCTCTTTATTATCGATCACTAATTGGAAATCGTTGGTCTCTTTCAGGGTATTCTGTCCGAAAGTAAGTTGGAGCATGGATATCTTCTCGTTCAGCTCACGCAACTTCGCCTGCTTATCCTCCGGCAGATTGGCTCCTCCCCGGACAAAACTTTTATAGGTTTCCTCCAACAGCTTCTTCTGTTCCTTATCCAGATGGAAGCTCGCCTGATTCTCATATACGGATTTCACCCGGGCGAAAAGCTTGGGATTTAAGCTGATATCATCCGAATGTTTGGATAAAAGGGGATAAAGCTCACGTTCGAGCTCTTGGATCTCGTCCGTGGTATTCACACTGGATTGGCCACCGAAAGCATACATTACTTTAGTAAGCAACTCGCCACTTTGGTCTAAGGCCACGATCGTATTCTCGAATGTCGGCGCATCCGGATTTGCCACGATCGCCTCAATCTCCTTCGACTGCTCTTCCATGCCTTTCAAAAGAGCCGGCTTGTAATGAGCCACCTCTATTTGGTCAAACGGAGGCACCCCGAACGGTGTCGTATACTCCGCAAAAAACGGATTGGGTGTAGCGCCTTCCGCTACATCGCTTTTCTTTGAGGAGGAACAAGCTCCCAAAATAACCGCTAAACCTGCGGCCATAAGCGTTTTATTCATGCCATTGTTATATTAGAATTACAATGGACAAAGATAACGAAGTTTTGCGTTACAATTCTATTTCAAATTGTTATTATTTAGAATCCGGAAAAAGATTTTCACAATTCACACAAAAAAGATCCCCAAAGGGAGATCTTCCCTTCGGGGACCCAATATGCATTCATTCAATGTTCAATCGAATCGCTCTCTATACCGTCCTCGATATTTTCATTTTCGATCGTTTCTTGTAAATCTTGAATGTCATTAGACGTGTAATCATCCGACAATACCGAATTGGTAGACATGGTCTCATCGTGAAGATCATCGCTCTCATCCCATAACGTTTTCATTATATTCTCTGGCATATCTCTTATATTTTAAAGTTATATGCCTATTCAACAACCTCGACAAAGAAATTGTTGTTCCAATAAAAATAGTTCACTAATTTTAGCGAGATTAACGCAAGAAATAATATGAATCGAATTTGTAGTCTTTTTGGTATTCAGTATCCCATCATACAGGCGGGAATGGTTTGGTGTAGTGGTTGGCGGCTAGCTTCAGCGGTTAGTAACGCCGGTGGATTAGGATTGATCGGGGCAGGCTCCATGCACCCGGAAGTACTCCGGGAACATATCCGTAAATGCGAGGCGGCGACCGACAAGCCTTTTGGCGTGAATGTCCCGCTGATGTACCCGGAAATCGATACCTTGATGCGGATATTGGTGGAGGAAAAAGTGAAGATCGTATTTACCTCCGCCGGTAACCCGAAAACATGGACAAAGTATTTGAAGGATCATGACATGACGGTCGTTCACGTGGTAAGCAGCTCTAAATTCGCCACGAAATGCGAGGAGGCCGGAGTGGATGCCATCGTTGCCGAAGGCTTCGAGGCCGGCGGGCACAACGGACGGGAGGAAACAACTACGATGTGCCTGATCCCCGCTGTCCGGAAAGCGACCTCTCTCCCCCTTTTGGCGGCAGGAGGTATCGGAAACGGTCAAGCGATGCTAGCGGCACTCGCACTAGGGGCCGATGGCGTACAGATAGGCACTCGTTTTGCCCTGACCAAAGAAAGCTCGGCACACGAGAATTTCAAGAAACTATGCTTGAATCTTAAGGAAGGCGATACGAAGTTATTATTAAAGAAACTGTCTCCTACTCGTCTGGTAAAAGGAGATTTCGCTACGGCAGTGGAAGAAGCGGAAGCCCGGGGAGCGTCCGTGGAAGAATTACGTGAGTTATTGGGCAAAGGACGTGCCAAGAAAGGAATCTTTGAGGGCGACCTAAAGGAAGGCGAGTTAGAGATCGGACAGGTAGCGTCTTTATTCTGGGAGGAATTATCCGTGGAAGAGGTGATGAAAGAATTGATCCGGGACTTTAAGCTATCCTTAGAGAACGTAAAAACACAGTTGTGTTCGTGAGAAAACACAACTGTATCTGTGGATAAACACAACTGTGTTCAAGAGAAAACACAGTTGTGTTCCTTATCATAATCGATACTTATACAATTGCGCCATGACCTTTTGGTATTGGTTTTGCAATTGCAGGTAGTTTTGCACGCTTTGGTAATAGGTCGTCACATCCACGAAATACTCGATCATAGAGATTTGCCCGGCCTGTATAGCCTTGTTCAACAAGACCAAGCTATTCTGCCTTTTCAGCACATCCTTATATTCATCGATAGATTTCTTTAAGGAGACAGACTGGTCATATAGCTGCCTCAACCCATTCTCTATCGTGAAAGAAGCGCTCTCCAACTGCATCTCCGTATAGCGGGCCTGAGCCTTCGCCTGTTTCACGTTATTACGGTTCGAGAACAACGGGATGGTGATTCCTACCAAGAAACCATTGAAACGCTCTCCACCCGAGGCGGGATTCATACGATACCCTAACTCAAAGCCGGGCAGACCTTTCGCCTTATTCACGCTCACCTGCCGAAGGGCTGTCGTCTGGTCGCTACGCAAAGTCTGTAATTGCGGATCGGATTGTATCGCCTCCGTTCTCAGCTCATCAAAGGAAAGCACCTCCCTATCCGGCAAGGCGTAAACCGTATCCGTAAACTCGATAGCGATACCGCCATTCAAGGTAGCCAGCTCCTGCAGCTTGGCAATACGGGAAGTCTCGTTCATCCGGGCCTCTGTCCGGGCGTTCAATAATTCCAGATCGATCTTGTTTGTCTCAAGGATATTCGCATCTCCTTTCTCCAAACGAGTCGCATAAAAAGCGGAAAGTTGCTCGGCGTTCCTAAGACGGGTATCCAATAGGTTCTTCTGCTGGTTCAACAGCACCAAATCTAGGCAAACCTCTTTCACCTGCAACAAGATTTGCTGACGAAAAGCCATCCCTTGACGATCCAAACCCGCGGATTTCGCCTTCGTCAGCTTATGCTTCCGGACATATACGGACGGGAAATCAAAGCTTTGGGAAGCCACGAACTCGCCCGTGAATCCCATCCCTTCTTTATTCCCCCAGAAATGCGAATAAGAGACCGAAGGGTCTGGCAAATTATTATCCAACTTCGCCTCCAGCTTCTGCGACTGGACCAACTGGCTGTTCGCCTGTAAATCCTTATTGTTCGCCTCCACGCTCCGGAGCACGTCCTCTATAGAAGTCTGGGCGGAAAGGCCGCCTGTCAATACAGACAAGGCGGCGACTATAATATATGATTTCATAAAACTTATTCTTTATTCTTGTTCATTATCAGATAAACAATCGGGATGATGAATCCGTTTAAGAACGTAGAGGTTAATAAACCACCCAAGATCACCGTCGCCATCGGGCTTTGGATCTCATTTCCGGGAAGATCGCCATTCAACGCCAATGGAATCAACGCCAAGGCGGAACTCAACGCCGTCATCAAGATCGGGTTCAAACGGTCTAGGGAACCTTGTATCACGGACTCTCGCAATCCCATTCCCTCTCCACGCAAATGCGTATAGTGGCTGATCAGCAGCATACCGTTTCGGGTAGCGATACCAAACAAGGAAATGAAACCGATAATCGCCGGGATACTGATCTCGCCGGAAGTAAGCCATAGGATAATCACGCCACCGATCAACGCCAACGGCAGGTTCAACAAGATCACGCCACTCTCCTTCACGTCCTTGAACTCATTGTACAGTAACATGAAGATCACCAATAACGACATCAACGACGTCAGCAATAAGGTACGGCTGGCCGCCGCCTCGCTCTCGAACTGGCCGCCATATTCGATATGGTATCCCTCCGGCAAACGGATATTAGCCTCTACCCGATCCTGTATCTCATTAACCACACTTCGCAAGTCACGTTCCGATACATTGGCGCTAATCACGATCTTACGTTGCACATTCTCACGATTGATCGTATTCGGACCGGTCACCGAACGGATATCGGCCACGTAGCTTAGCGGCACTTTCTGTCCGGCGGCATCGATCATCAGATTGCTAATATCATCCATCGTGGCACGGCTAGCGTCGGAGGTCTTCACGGTCAAGTCGAAACTCTTGCCATCATCGTACACCTGACTGACGGCCTCTCCTCCCAACATCACATTGATATATTCCTCGAACTCCGGCAGAGGAATGCCATATTTAGCCAGCAACTCACGTTTCGGGGTGATTGTCAACTGCGGACGCTCGATCTGCTGCTCTACCTTCAAGTCCACCAGACCCGGGATCGTTTGGATAGCGGCCTTGATCTGGTTACCGACCGTAAACATCAGGTTCAAGTCCGTACCAAACAATTTGATAGCGATATTCGCCTCCGTACCGGAAAGCATAGCGTCGATACGATGGGAAATAGGTTGCCCGATCTCTATATTAGCGCCGCTGATCGTAGATAACTTCTTGCGGACATCATTCATCACCTCATCCCGACTACGGTCTTGCAATTCGAAAGGAGCCTCGATCTCGGAAACATTCACGCCCAAGGCATGCTCATCCAATTCCGCACGACCGGTCTTCCGAGCTACAGTCTTTATCTCGGGCACTTGCAACAGCAACGCTTCCGCACGGCGTCCGATCTGATCCGACTCGTCCAAGGAAATTCCCGGAAGCGAACTTACGTTGATCGTAAAAGAACCCTCATTGAACGGGGGCAAGAAACTACGTCCCAAGTGAAAGAAGATCACCAAGGCGACCACAAACAAAGCGATCGTGGTACCTAGCACCCATTTCTGGTAAGCCAACGCAAACTCCAAAGCCCGTTTATACACCACCTTCAACTTCCGGGCTATCCAAGCCTCACGCAGTTCCTTCATTCCCGTCGCTTTACGGTTCAGCAAATAGCTACAAAGCACCGGGGTCAAGGTAAGCGCCACCACCGTAGAAGCAAACAACGCCACGATAAAAGCGATACCCAGCGGAACCAACATACGGCCTTCCATACCACTCAAGAAGAACAAGGGCACGAAGCTCACCACGATAATCAAGGTAGAGTTCAAGATCGGCATACGTACCTCACGGGAAGCGTCGTAAACCACCTCCAAGGTAGAGCGTTGCTGATCCGGAGGCAAGAGCCGGTTTTCCCGGATTCGTTTATACACGTTCTCCACGTCCACGATAGCGTCATCCACCAAGGAACCGATAGCGATCGCCATACCTCCCAAGCTCATCGTGTTAATCGTCAATCCCATGTAGTGCAATACGATGATAGAGACCAGCAAAGATAACGGCAAGGCTACCAACGAGATCACCGTCGTACGTATATTCATCAAGAACAGGAACAAGACGATCACCACGAAGAAACTACCCTCAAACAAGCTCTTCTTTACATTATTAATAGAGTTATCGATAAAATGACTCTGGCGGAATATATCCGTAGAGACATGTACATCCGCCGGCAAGTTCTTCCGCAAATCGACAACAATCTCGTCCAGCTTCTCCGTCAACTTCTCCGTACTCGTATCCGGCTGTTTGGTCACGGTAATCAGCACGGCTGGCTTTGTCCGCTCGGAAGCGGTTCCCAGCTTCGGGCTTTTACCGCCGATCTTAACCGTAGCGATATCACCCAGCGTAACCGGATACTCATTCACGGTCTTCACCACACCCTGAGCGATCTCTTCCGCCTTCGACGTAGACAAGACTCCCCGGATGATATACTCATTATCAAACTCATACAATACACCACCATTGGCGTTCCGGTTCATATTCCGACAAACATCCAACACCTCGTTCAACCCTACACCGTAGTGCTTCATACGAGCCGGGTCCAACAAGATCTGGTACTCCTTAATATCGCCACCGATCACGGCAACCTGCGCCACACCGCCCGTAGACAACAAACGGGGACGGATCGTCCAGTCGGCGATCGTACGTAAGTCCAACAAAGACGTGGAATCGGCGGTCAAACCGAGAATCATCATCTCACCCAAGATGGATGACTGCGGACCCAAGGTCGGTTTACCTACGTTCCCGGGAAGGCTCTCACCCAAGACTGCCAGTTTTTCGGACACGATCTGACGAGCCCGGTAAATATCCGTACCCCAATCGAACTCTACCCAAACCACGGAGAATCCGGTGGTAGACGAGGAACGCACACGCCGTACGTCCATCGCACCGTTCACGGCAGTCTCCACAGGGAATGTCACCAAGCGTTCCACCTCCTCGGGAGCCATACCGTTCGCCTCGGTCATGATCACGACCGTCGGGGCGTTCAAGTCCGGGAACACATCCACGTCCGTATTAAACGCCGTGTACGTACCCCAGATCATCAGCAATAGCGCACAAACCAAGATTACCAACCGGTTGTGCAATGAATAATAAATTATCTTATTTAACATGCAACGTCCCTCCTATTAATGGCTATGGCTATGAGCCGGTATCGCATTAGAAGCGGAAGATAACTTGATCTGGTAAGCGCCACGGGTCACGACCTCATCGCCCGGTTTCAATCCGGAAAGGATCTGTACCTCCGAGCCGTTATTCGCTCCCAGCGTCACCCATTGTTTCTTATAGCCTTCCTCATCCAGACGGATAAATACCGAATAAACGCCCTGCTCCTCGATAAGGGCGGAGACAGGCACGCTCAAGACATTCTCCATCGGCTTTGTCAACAAAAAGATCTCCACGAAAGAACCGGGGATAACCGCTCCTTTATTATCGAACTCGAAAGTCACCGGTACATAGAAAGAGTTCATATCGGAAGCCTTTCCATACGATAACAACCGTCCACGCAAATCAGACAATTTATAGAGAGCGTTATCATACGGAGTCATGAAATTAGCGGTTTGGATCATGGGAAGATCGTTGTAATACCTCTCAGACACGTCCGCACGCAATACCAAACGATTGTTTTGCGAGATCGTAGCCAAAGGCTGGCCTACGGATACATAATCACCCTCTTTCACTTGGATGTTCTTCAAGTAACCATTCAAGGGAGAGACTACAGACACACCTTTCGCCGTCTGTTTTCCCGCTATCGCCTCATAAGCGACCTTGGCGTTCTCGTAATTCAAGCGGGCCTGCTCGAAATCCTTGGCGGATACGATCTTATCGCCTACCAAGGCTTGCATACGCTCGTATTCCTTTTTCGCCGTCTCATAAGCGAATTTAGCCCTTGCCGCCACGTCTCCATCCGAGAGGGCGTTGGAAGCGATACTCAACACGGCCTGTCCCTTGCGTACCGCCGTACCATCTACGAATGGCAAGCTACCAAACGAGATCACGCCGGGGACGGTAGCGACGATCACGGACTCCTCCCCTTGCGCCGCCATTACTCGTCCGCTCGTCTTAATCACATCCGTGAAAGGAGCGGGATTAACCGTTACGGTCTGCAAACCAACGGCCTCGGCTAAGGCTTTCTTAAAGACAATCTCGCCGGGATGGGTACCACCAGCCTCATGCTCATGGTCATGGCCTTCGTGTTCATGTCCCTCATGATCATGATCGTGATCGTGATCCTCACCTTCATGCTCATGGTCGTGAGCCTCTAATTCATGATTATGCTCATCGTGTCCGGCTTGCGACGCATTTCCCGCACAACCGGCAAACAGGTAAGCGCACATCGCACCTACCAAATATATTTTCTTCATTGTGTAAAAAATCTTGATATCGTTAATAATAAATAGATAGGGGCAAGTCTGTCCTCACCCACTCTCACAAACGAGATATCAAGACATAGGAGGGGCACGAAGTCCCGAGGCACTCACTATCCAAGTGTCGTGCAGCGACTCAATGTAGGGGGCGTTCTCGTGATCAAGGAGCTGTCCGCAAAACGCCGGTTCAGGTGGATAAATGTAATCAAATAAGACGAGTAACGGCATCAGATGTATATCCACATCTCCATCCATAAAATGAGAAATATGCGTACTGAAATAGGCCAAGTTATGCCCGTCGCAACCGCAATCATGCGTATCAGTGCTTTTATCGCCATGCGCTTGCTCCGCAGTCAAGGATTGATAACAAGGCATCCCGTCCCGGTGATGATGGTGAGGGATAACCACAGAAAGCAATGCCAAGATGCCGGCCATCAGCACCACGTATTGTACAATCCTCTGTTTCATTTTCTCACGCATGGCACAAAGATAAGGATATTTTTCCGTTTTTTACATGAATGTTGTAAGTTTGCGGTAAATAAAAAGATAGATGAAGTTTGGAGTAAATAAAAAGGTATTATTATATACCGCCGGTTGCGTATGGATTTTCGCCGGTATCAATATCTTACGCATCGGTATCATCACATGGTTAAACGATACCCATTATTGGTTATTCAAGATCGGGGAAGCGACCATCGTTTTCTTACTTTTCTTCAATTTGGTCTTTAAACGGCTTTTCTATAAACATTCCGAACGGATCTCCCGGAAAAACGGGAAACATTGCCCGTTCTCTTTCTTCGACGTGAAAGGTTGGATTATCATGATCTTCATGATCGCTTTCGGGATCACGATCCGCACGTTCCATTTACTGCCGAATTCTTTCATTTCCGTATTCTATACGGGATTATCCACGGCGTTGATCATAACGGGATTCTTATTCTTGAGACAAGGAAAAACCGTTGGGAATTGAGAATTGAAAATTAAAGATACAACAATCTATAATTTTCAATTCTCAATTCTCAATTTTCAATTCCCAAGTTTTTCGCAGATCAACTCAGCAGCCTTCTTGCCGCTCATCAGCATGCCGCCAAAGATCGGTCCCATACGGAAGCTACCGCTTACGCCGTTAGCGGCCATACCGGAAACGAATAATCCCGGGTAGATCTCCTTCGTGTTCTCCACCGTCGTCTGCTCACCCAGCTCCACATTCAAGGAACGCTCGCCGATCACGCCTCCGGTCGGTGTATTCAATTGGATATCATTCTTACGGGCTACCACACGGGCAATCTCGCAATCATGCCCCGTACCTTCCAAGACAGCCTTAGCCATGATCGTCAACGGATCCACGTGCATCCCTTCACGGATTACCGGAGCCCAGTTCACTACCACACCGGCTACGGCATCGTTATGAAACACCACGTCCTCTACCGAATAGCAGTTAAAGATCGTAGCGCCCGCCTTCGTCGCCTGATAAATCAAAGCAGAAGTGGTATGTACCGAATCCATGATATACGTACCATTAGCACCTTCCTTATAGCTTACGCCCAATTCCTTGATAATCGGCATAGCCTCTTCCTGCACCACGATATCGTTGAACATCATAGCGCCGCCCCACATACCTCCACCGGGAGCCAGCTTACGATCAAACAACGCCACCTTCTTACCGGCTTTCGCCAAGAAATAAGCGGCCACGATACCGGAAGGTCCCCCTCCCACGATCGCTACATCCACAGACAAGTTGCTCTTCAACTTCTCGAAGTAAGAGTCAATGATTCCACTTGAAACAATCTGTTCCATCTTAATAACTAATTAAAGTTTAAACATCAGGGAGCACATAGAGGTAACGCCCCCTTTATTTCCTCGTTCTACCTTATTTTCCCTTCGCCGGCATTACCCGGATCAGGTTCGATGGGTATAATCTCAGCCCGTATGACTCGGGCACCCCTATGTGAAAAGTCGGGGGCAAATGTACAAAAAATTAGTATAACTGTACACCTTCAGGTTCCACTTCTATGTTTCCCCTCAATTTTTCCGTCATTCGGATGGATAATGTATAAGATGCCTTGAAGATTTGCCACCAATTTCATCGGGTACAATAGCCAATAACATTCATAATAAAACCATAGGTTATCAGTATAATTATCACGGTATGTTAGTCTTTTCCTTGTTGCAATGCAAATTCTTTGCAAAAATCATCGGTCAAATAATAAATATCTGTAACTTTGCTTACGATAAACGTAGTGGTATTAAATCTGTAAATCTTGTAATTAGGTAATTCAAACTTATAGTTTCTATCTCTGGTTTTCAATTTATCAACCAATATGACTCATATTAATCCTTATAAATCACTGCAATTATGTCAATGCATGCTATAGAAAGTTTGGTGGAATATTCCGTGATAACAACAGCGACCGCCTCTCCTGTTCCACCTTTGGCACAAAGTATTTGTTATAGTCTTTACCAAATCCAGAATCAACTGGACTGCGGGTACACGGTATTACGGGTTCGTGATGAACTGGAACAACTCGGTTATCTCTCTCTTTTGCCTCCTGAGCAATTGCCGGAGCCGGAGCGTAGCGAGGCGAGGCGGCTTGCCGTAGAGGGCGGTTTCTTGAAAGATGGTACTTATGTGGACGGTTGTTCCGGAAAGTGTTGTGTCACCGCAGGGACTGCGTTATGGAAAAAGCTGCTTGAGATGAGTGTTCTTCCTGTATCGGCAAAGGCGGAACTTCGGCTACTAGACCCTTTGGAATTGGCGGAACAAATTGTTCCCTTAGCTTCTAAGGCACTTGCCGAAGGGGATAAAAGAGGAGCCGATACGCTGGGACATTGGTACGCATTCTTTCCGCTACTTTGCGTAGTGGAAGGTTTGGACGATGACAATGCACCCGAACCGGAAAGAATCCAAGCGTTGCTCCGGCTGCTGGCAGTTCCCGAAGCGTTTGAAGTGGCAGGAGCCTATGGGAAAGAGATGGATTTCGATTTTGAAGAAGAGGAAATGTCTTTCCTTGCCGGTTGGGAGACCCCGTACAACCAGTGGAAAGAGAAACAGGAATCTCTATTTCCAGAATTTTGTAAACGCATAATGTACAAGCTTATAGAAAAGCATGATTTTGCGGAAGCCGACCGTTATGCCTCCCTTACAGGAAATGAAAATGATCCGTCACGCCTGCTCCACCGTTGCGTGGTCAGTTTCGCTTGCCACCAATGGCTGAAGGCACAAGAACCGGGCACATTGCCACCGGAACGCCTGCTCTCTCTCCTTGAGGTCAAAGAGGGGCTTGAGTACCTGAGCGGACTGCCGTTAACTGAGCAGGAACTTGCTACTTGCCGTATTTATTTGTTACAGACACTTGTATTGTTGGGTGATTATCCGGCTACCATCGAAATGCAGCGATCCCTGTTTACGGAAGCTATCGACAAACTGGAACAATACCCCGAAGGAGAGACAAAACAGATACAACAAATCGCATTATCCATCAGCTACTACCAAATGCTATACACTAATCTTCCGGACGATTATCCCTCTAAGAAAGAATGGATGCGAAAAGGCTTTCCCGGATTGATGGAACTACCCGGCATCAAACGGATATGTGGTGAACTGCTTCCTGAAATGCCGCAAATGGCAGATACGCTGCAAGGATATATGGAACAATGCGATGCCTTGATACAATATCTTAAATAAAAGAAGTTATGTGCTTTACCGTCAGAAAAATCAATATCATATTGTCGCTGCTGTTAGTGGTGGTATGTTCTTGGGGACAAGTAACGGATGCGAAGAATTTTACAATCACTCCGCAAACCGTAGTGAAAACCAATTTGCCCAAACAGGCTCCCTGCTTGTTTGAGTTGCAAGACATATTGAGAGAACGATTCGGGCAAAGCGCCATTATGGGAGGGTTACGGGCAAAAGGCAATTCGGTATCGAGCTTTGGGCAGACTCTGAGTTGGAAGGGAAAGAACATTATATACTCGATATATCGGCGAACAAACAAATTGCTCCTCAACATATTGAGAAATGTAAAAAGCTTAATCTTCTTCCGACCAGTCATCAGACCAACCGAATTCTTTATCCCGGAATAATTCAGCTAATCCCGAAATCTGCTTGAACCGAAGTAACTCATTTTTATCCATTCCAATATTACGCATGATCCACTTATCAGACATCCCAGATTTGACCAACTCCGTAACAATCTCCGTCATAAGTTCCAAGTTGTGCATCCCTCGAGCCCTGTTATGGCGAATGGTTGAAGCCATTCGGTTTGAAATATCTTTCTCAATCACCGTTACAGGCAACATTCCTTTCTCACGATCATAAATCCTTTGAGATTGCTTCATAACCAGATAACGATGATAACCATCTACTATCTCATATAAATCATCCTCTTCAAGATAATAACAGACGCAAGGCATCGTATAGCCATCCTCCCAAATGGAAAGTTCCAATAATCGCATTTCCGGTGGTGCCATGATATTAGGGTTATAGCTGTTGGCTACAATTTTTTCTATAGGGACAGCCCTAACACCATATGCCGGACTAACAAAGTTTCCCATGCTTATAAAAATTATATTTGTCCATTACTTCTTTTCTCATATCCCTCTCTCGTTTTGTCTGGGAAAAACCCATATACTTGCATGTATGATCGTTTTTCAAAATACAAACACACATACGTTTGTAAGTAGGGATTTCTTTAAACTCGGGTATATTGATATCATCGATATACTCCATCCGTACTGGTTTCTTATCCGTATGGTAAGCGGTACATTCTTCCACAATGATAGGAATATTAGCCGCCCGTAACTTAGCGATTGTCTCCTCACTGAGGCATCCCCCTTTTTCTCTCCAGAATTTACGGCTGACTCTTAACTTATTCAAATAGTTCTCACGAGTTTCTTCGGGTAAGGTATTTAGGAGAAAATACATATATTTCTCCCAAGAGAACCCGGCTGGGCACTTGATAGCCCTCCATCCCATAGCGGAGGTATTCCCATATATACCGGCAAAGCCAACACCGTTTACACGTCCAACCATCCGCCCCCACATGTCGGGATCGACAACTTTGTAAATGAACAGTGTGGATATCGCTTGGGATATGAATGGGCTCGCCACACGTTGCCGGGACAAAGGCACCCCTGCTTGATAATACAAATCATACAAATGATTATATGGCCAACCGAACTTTCCGTTCGCTATCCAGATATCCTGAGTTTTCCAATCATAAATAGGATATGCGTTATATATAGAATAATTCATTCTGCGAGTCCATTTATAATTAGCTAGTTTTCTGTAATTCTTATCACTATGTATGGCCCGCCACCTATTAAAACTCTCTTGGGTACGGATACCAACAAGGCAACATATACGCCGGCCCATTTTCCGTTGATACAACCAAAAAGGGAACATATTCTGAAAATCATAATCCCACATGTCCTCCTTGAAGAAGTCAAAGTCTTTCGCCCGGAGACATGAATGGGGCATCTCTCGAACCCAGATATCCCGGCACTCCTCGCTCCAAGGTCTCCAATATTGTTGAAACATAGATGTACATGTCTGGACTTTAAAAGGAACACAACAATGATAAATATCAAGGATATCGGAATTAGCGGCATAAACCTTTTCCACATATTCGGTCGTCTGGCTGTATTGAACCTCATAATCCATATGAAATACACCTAGTTTTCGTCCCGGAGCGTATCTACGAATATAATCTACACACAAATTCAACAGTACACCACTATCCTTTCCGCCGGAAAAAGAGACGTATACGTAATCGAAATAATCAAAAATGATCTTCAATCTTTTCTCTGTCGCCTCGTACACATCCATTCTTCGCATCATGACTCTACCTCCGGTAAATAATGCATTTTATCATAATTTTTCCACTCAACACATGTCTGGAACTTTTTTTGTGAGAACACTTTTACATGACGTTTATGCACAACAGCCATAAGTGAAGCTTGAGATGAAAAATCCTTTATGACTTCTTCAAGAAGTTCACTCAATACCGAAGGATCGTCACCACTCACGAAATAATTGTCTATAGAGTAATAGATATGTCCTTTTTTTACAGGCATAAAACCAACAACAGCCGTTTCATGAAAGGCTATATACCAAACGTGGCTACGAGATGTTTTAAAAGGGTAATTGTTATTTTGTCGCAAAATGGCTGGATTCATGACCAAAGGCGCGACAAGTTCATATAACAATTTGTCCGTTCCCTGCAATGTCATAATTTTCATGGTCTGCACTTAATAATATTACCATGCAAATTTAGGCATTATATATAGATACCGTAACCACAAAAACACAAAAATGTAATTTACCCTATTTATATTTAGTCACTCGCTCATCATCGATAACGCCTTTCCAATTCATACCAAAAGCGAAATCATACAGATGGCCCTCGCTGTCCGTATAGCATTTCATATCCCGGGGAACATCCTCGAATTGCTCCTCCACGATACGCATATCTGCCGGCATCTGCAAAGGCAACAAAGCGGAAGGCTCGGCTTTTCCACTGATGATATCCAAGACCGCTTGGTTTTGTACACCGAAGTTCACCAAAATGGCATCCGCCGAACCCTCGAACTCGGACATAATCGTGGGCTTATCCATCTCCAAAGATACGATTACAGGCTTACCTTTCATTTTAGCCTTTGTCTCCAAAACAGAAAGCATATCCTGCTTATTAGCTGTTTTCACGGACTTACCTTTATAAGAACGGTTCGTGAAATTCTCAAACGGATCTCCCCCCGCCAAACTTGGGTTACGGGCATAGGTAGCGGTATAATCATTATACTGTAAACTGATAGGCATATAACCGTTTCCTCCTTTCTCACGATCGGATTTATCATACCCCGTACCACTGTTCGGGCTCGTCATAAAGACGATAGCGAAATCCGCCTCATCGGGATTATCAACGACCGTAAAATACTTACGAACCAAATCCAAATTCACCGGATCATCCCTATGAGCCTCGCTAGTCGTTCCGAAGAAACCGACTACCGCCGGATAATAACGTTTCGGAATATACGCCTTCATCTCCTTACTCATAGGTAAGGCGTTTCCCTTATTTTTCAGCATCACGACAGAAGCGAGCTGGGCATCGTAAGCCTCCTTCATAAAATCAGGATTCCCTACGATCTTTTGGGATTCGGCAGGGTCTAAATAGGGATTCTCAAATAATCCTGTCCGAAAGATATTCAGTAATAAACGTACGGCAGAAGTCTCGAAACGTTCACGCATGGCGGGCTCTCCCATCTCTTCCACACCCATCTTATAAGCCTCCAATACCGGGCCTTTATCGTTATTACCACCAAACTGATCTACGCCAGCCATCAAAATACGGTAATGCCGTTCGGCAACAGAAAGCTCCTCCGCTCCCCAAGGTTTTCCGGCGAAGGTCTCTATGCCCGTCTCATCACCCGTGATTCCCCAGTCTGTACAAACCACACCGTCGTATCCATATTTCTCACGTAATTGATCCGTAATCAGATAACGGTTGTAACTATTCGCAATATCCGCACCATCCGGATTCAGTCCGACAGAAATCGTATAATAAGGCATCACCGCAGAAGCTTTGCCGGTAGCTCCATCCAATTTAAAGGCGCCTTCCACAAAAGGCTTCTTTTGTTCCTCGATATTCTTTCCGGGGTAAACGGCGTATTTACCATAACCGTAATGAGCATCACGTCCAGCCTCACCCGGTCCACCCCCCGGCCAATGTTTTACCATGGCGTTTACGCTCTCATAGCCCCAACCGTCACGAATCTCTTTCCCACCGGTTGAAGTCTGAAAACCGTCCACATACGCACGAGACATATCCGTAGCCAAGTCCGGATCCTCTCCAAACGTACCGCTCACACGGCTCCAGCGGGGCTCCGTCGCCATATCCACTTGCGGGGACAAGGCGGTAGCGATACCTAACGCCCGATATTCAGCAGAGGCGATCTCACCAAAACGTCTCATCATTTCCGGACGGAAAGTAGCCGCCAAACCTAAAGAACCGGGCCATAAGGAGATCTGTCCTCCACTACCAAAATTATACTCTGTATCCGCAGCCGTACCATGGCGAGGATCGGAACTATTATTGGCTGGGATACCGTGACCGATGCCCTCCACTAAAGCTTGCACATTATTATTCCAGCGAGCCGCCACTTCTGGGCTTTGTACTCTCGTAACCAATACATGACGAACATTATCCTCGGTGAGGAATTTACGCTGCGCATCGGAAAGATCGGATGGCTGGGCTCCACTCTCATCAAAAGATTTGCCATTGTAGGTAGAAGCTCCAAACCCTTTCGAGGCACCGGGGATAGATTGATGGGCGCTATAAAGCATCAATCCGGCGATCTCCTCTGTAGATAACTGCCCGGCCAAATCAACGGCACGTTCCTCGGGGGTAAGACGCCAATCCTCATACGGATCAAGCAACCCGTTCCGATTCAGATCTTTGAAGGCATATCCGTCAACGGCAAGAAGTCTCACCCCCGAATTGGCCGAATATCCTAATACAGCTCCTTCTTGCTGGGTAACGATACGGATAGAATCTTTCTCTACCTCCGTCCACTTCGTGCCCGAACAAGCACAGGTGGAAACTAACAAGGCGCCCAACATACCATGGGTCAGCCGAACAGTAATAAAAGGTTTTCGCATACTTTCTTAGTTTTAATAGGTTAATCTCTATTCAATAATGGTTTCTCAAGAATACGATTTATCCGAAATGAGGCGGACGCTTATTCAATCTGCGCTCGATAAAGCTTTTCATAAATTCCACGGTCTCGTCGATCCCTAATACGGATACATCGATCGAGAAATTATAAGAAGAGGCCATTCCCCATGTCTTATTCGTATAATAATTATAGTAAGCCGCACGGGATTTATCAGTCTTCTCCATCATGTTCTTCGCCTCTTCCACTGTCACACCATGCCTTTCCACGGTCTTTTGGACTCGGCTCTCCACTGAACTATGGATAAAGAAGCTCAAACAAGCCGGATCATCCCGGAGGATATAATCAGCGCAACGCCCTACCAAAACACACGACTCAGTCTCCGCCAATTTACGGATAGCGTCACTCTGTATCTTAAAAAGACCGTCATTAGACAAAATATCATTATAAGGCGTAAACATCCCTCCCATAAAAGAAGAGTACCCCATCGTAAAAGCGTACGATAAACCACTGGAGGCACGTTCGTCCGCCTTCTCGAAAACATCCTCGCATAATCCACTCTCACGGGCCGCCACGGTAATCAGTTCCTTATCATAGTAACCGATACCCAACTCCTTCGCCAAACGTTGTCCGATCTCGCGGCCACCGCTTCCGAACTGGCGGCCTATCGTCAATATGATTTTATTATCCATAGATTTCAAGTTTAATTCAACTATTTACAAACGTACAAAATTATTTTTAAAGCCACGATAATAATATAATAAACACTAAAACAAAAAATAATCAAAGTTTATACTTACATTTGTTTTCGAATAAATTTAGTACACTCAATTTATCATGAATAACATTCATTCCAATACAACATTTCTTAATGAGGCTATAGACAAGAAGACCGATGTAGAAGATGAAAAGACCGACTTGATTTTGGCCAATATGATTGATTTGCGAAAAACGATGTCGGATGTATTGTCACTTCTTCTTGGAGCCAAAGAAAACTCGGTTATTGACCAAGCGCTATTCCGCATCTTACAATTTTTCGATGTGGATCGGGTGTATATCGGAACATTTGACGAACAAACTCATACTGTTGACTTTACGAATGAAGTTACTTGTGATGGCATTATCTCTATGCGAGAGGATTTACTGCGTCAACTCCCGCAAGACGAGATTCCTTGGTGGTACGATAGTATCAAAAAGGGCATGGATATCGTTATTCATGATGTCTCTAAAATGCCGGAAGAGGCGAAGAGTGAGCAGCATCTTCTGATTTTGCAAGAGGTTTCATCCTTATTAGTCATCCCTATTTTCAAGCAAGGCAAACCATCCGGATTTATCGGCTTTGATTCTGTAAAAAAGAAACGGAACTGGAGTGCCTTAGATATAGAGAATTTACATATGTTGGCTGATATCCTTTCCATAGCCATTGAAAGAGGGGAAGTTCAAGGATTAGTAGAACATACGGCTATGCAAGTCATGAAAAGCGAGACAAAGTTTAAGATCATTTTCGACAAGATGCCTTGGGGCGCCGAACTTTATGATGAGAATGGAGTGTTGGTAGATATCAACCAAGCGGATCTCGATATTTTTGGTGTTACCCGTGAGCAGGCCGTGGGACTGAATATGTTCGAGAATCCTAATATCCCGAAATATGTAAACCAAAGCCTCAAAAACGGAAAAGATATATTCTTTCCACTTAATTATGATTTCAAGGTTGCTTCTCAAAACGGCTATTACGATAGTCATCATGATTCTAAAACAAAGCATCTGTTGGTAAAAGGAGTCACATTAAAAGACTCTCTTGATAATATATTCGGCTATATTTATATTGTATTCGACGATACCGAGAATCACATCAAGCGGGAACAAATCGAAAATAGCCTAGCCCGGCTAAAAGTATCGGTAGATACCGGGGATTCCATTCTTTGGGAATACGATGTAGAGAATGATAAATTGACCGTAGATTTTGGCCTCAATGAAGACATTAATAATAATGAGGGGCTAAAAGCAATTCATGATTACAACTTCAAGAATCAAGAAGACTATAAATCCTCAATCCATCCGGATGATTTTGACCGGGTATATAATAAACAGTTCAAACCTCTCCTGCAAGGGAAGATCAATAACTTCGTAGCGGCTTACAGGCGTATCCTCAATGGCAAAACATTCTGGTTCAACTCCAATGTACGCTCCTATAAATTCAACGATGACGGAACGCCTAACAGGATCGTAAGCTACACCTCCAACATAACCCAGCAACGGGAAAAGGAGATCGAGCTAATCAAGGTAAAGGAAGCTGATAAATTGAAGTCTGCGTTCTTGGCGAATATGAGTCATGAGATACGCACGCCGCTGAACGCTATCGTCGGGTTCTCAAATATAATCGCCGAGATTGATGATGAGGTAGAGCGTCAATCTTATTTAGATATCATCCATAAGAATAATGATTTGCTACTGCAACTGATCGACGATATCCTTGATTTCTCTAAAATCGAGACGGGAACCATGGATTATCATTTCGAGGAAGTGGACATCAAGGATATATGTGACGAAATCGCATTGGCAGACTCTATAAAGATGCCTTCAAACGTGGATCTGATCTTTGATCTAGACTCCCCATCCGTAATCGTTAAAACCGATGAGCGGAGGGTTATGCAAGTGATATCCAATTTCGTGAATAACGCTATCAAATTTACCACAAAAGGAAGTATCACGATTTATTATGAGATAGAAGGGGATTTTATCCGAGTCTGCGTGAAAGATACAGGTATCGGTATCTCCGCGGAAAACCAAAGACGTATATTCGAGCGATTCATCAAGGTAGATACTTTCCAGCAAGGTACGGGATTGGGATTAACCATCAGCCGAACCATTATCGAGGCATTAGGAGGTAAAATCGGCGTAGACTCTGAAGAAGGGGTGGGTTCCACTTTTTGGTTCACTCTGCCTTTGGACACAAAACGGACTGATATTGAGCTTTCACCGGATATCCTCGTCCAATCCGAAGAAACGCCCCGTTCAGATAGGCATCATTCCATCTTAATCGCCGAGGACGTTTATGAGAATTATTTCCTTTTGGAAACCTTGTTTGGCAAGCAATACCAACTTTATCATGCGCTAAACGGGCAAGAGGCTATCGATATGTTCGAGACATATCATCCGGACCTAATCCTAATGGACATAAAAATGCCGGTTATGGACGGATTCGAAGCGACTCGCAGAATCCGCACCTTATCTAAGACCATTCCGATCATAGCACTCACGGCATTCGCTTTCGAAAGGGAAAAGGAGATCGCCAAACAATGTGAATTCACGGATTATGTAGTGAAGCCCATTGATATAAAAGAACTAAAGAAATTAATCGCTAAGGTATTGGCATAAAAAAAGCGTGTTGCGACAATCGCAACACGCTTTTTTTATTTATTTAGGCATCGGAGCGGCAGAAGGAGGAGGCGTTCCCAGTCCCCATTCCTTATTCGCTTTCGGGCCCATCTCTAACTCTAACAAACCACCGGCGACGATATCGCTATGATTGAACCAAGGCTGGTTCAAGGTTACGCCGTTCAACTTAGCGGATTGTACGTATTTATTCTCATCGGACGCGTTATTCGCACGGATCTCGAACGTATTGCCGTTACCCATATCCACTTTCACGTCGGTAAACATCGGGCTACCGATATTATAGGTAGGAGAACCCGGAGTCACCGGATAGAATCCCATCTGGCTGAAGACAACGAAAGCGGACATACCGCCACCGTCCTCATCACCCGGCACACCCATCAAATCATTGCGGAACCACTGATTCAATAAGGTACGGATACGTTTCTGGGTCATCCAAGGCTTACCCGCATAATTATACAAGTACGGGATATGCAAGCTCGGCTCATTCGCCATAGAGAACATACCCACGTTACCCGTATGATCCGGAAGCGTGGAATAGAATTGCCATTTAGACATACCCAGCGGCGTATTGAACATGGAATCCAAGGCTGAGGTAAACGCCTCATTGCCTCCGATCAAGGAGATCAAGTCACCGATATTATGCTGTACATCCCAACGATAGACATATCCGTTATTCTCATCGTAATAATCACGGGCACCCAGACCGCCATCATAACGGTAGTCCAACGGATAGATAAACTTGCCGTCCTTATCTTTCGGATGGAAGAAACCTGTCTCCGGATTAAATACGTTCCGATAGTTGTAAGAGCGACGCAGATAATAATCCGCCTCGTCTTTCTTTCCCAATTCCTGAGCGATCTGGGACAAGCACCATTCATCATAAGAAGTACCTAAAGTCACGGCGATCGGCTGACGTTTCTCCCAAATGGATACGTTAGGCACCGTCTCTTTCTCTCCCGGTCTCAACGCGGGGATATAGCCATGTTCCTTGTAGAAATCGTCCAGCCAACCGGCGGGAGCGGCAGACCACGGGATCAAGGTCTTTTCCTCGATACCTTTCTTACAAGCGATATAGGCCTTTTCCAGCTCAAACCCACGCAAGCCCTTGCGGTAAGCGTCGATCACGGTAGCGACGGCATGGTTTGAGTTCATACGGCGTGTATCTCCCGTCACCTCCGGGAAGGTAGGCATCCAGTCGGTACCCATCTGCTCCGCCATCAGGAGATAAGAGTTGATGATATCGTTCTCACGCTCATTATCGATCAAGACACGCAGGGGATGTGTAGCACGGTAGGTATCCCAAATCCAGTCATCCGTATAGAAAGGCCGTCCGCCATCCTCATGGATCTTTCCGTCGAAAGCACTGTAATAATGTCCGTCCTCGCTCAAGTTTATCGGGCGTTCGTAGCAACGATATAAAGAGGTATAGAATACGGTCTTCTCATCCTTGGTACCGCCTTGCACTTGTATCTTGCCTAAAGCGTCGTTCCAATCGTTGCGGGCGATCTTCGCTACCACATCCACGTCGTAAGCGGCGATCTCACGCTCCAAGTTCTTCTTCGCCTGTTCCTCGCTGATAAAAGAGATACCGTAGCGAACGCCAAGTTTCTTCACGTCCTCCCCGAAGGAAAGGGCGACAGCGGCATTGGTACCTTCCACGGAGCTCTCGTTATAGTTGACACTGCCGTTCGACAATACCCCCGCTTTCACAGGCTTCTGGTTCGTCTCGGCATATAAAAAGACTTTCGTTTTCTTATCTATATATTGATAACCGCTTACGGCGTTACCATTTACTTGTAGCTGTCCGTTACGGCTGTTAAATACCAGATAAGCCGGTCCCTCTTTCTCGAAAGTGAGCGAATATACGGCACTTTGATGGGATGGGGCGAAATCCACGTCGATATCCTCATCATCCAGATATACCTGATAACGGTACGGCAAGATCTTCTCCCGGTCATAGCTATAAGCGATCACGGGTCGCAAGCCGGATTCGTCACCTTGATAAGGGCATAAATTGAACGCGGAACGCTCACGATGGTTTGTCACGATAATAGGCAAACCGCCCAGACGGTCGCCCGTGAAGTCCGCACGCTCCGGATATACACGTAGCATACTGTTCGGCAAATGCACGGTCGGGAAAGTAGGCACCAATAAATGGCTGATGTTTCCCATATAAGGATTCACGTAATCCACCGGGTCCATCGCCGAAGGAGAAGTCCCTCCGCCACCGGCGCATGACACCCATAGGAAAGCGGAAGCCAAAAGGGCCATCGAAGTTTTAAGCTTTGTCTTCATTTTGTCGATTATTAATTCGTTAATTATTCTTTGCTTCTCAGCCGGGTACTTTCCCGGCAATCCGTGAGACGTTGTCTCACGGGTAACAGAGCAAACCGCTCACTGGTAAGGGAGCTATTTACTCAGCCGTCTTCGGACGATTTTCTGGGGCAGCTCCGAACTCCTTATTCGGCGTGTTGCCCATCACAAAGGTAAGATTCCCTCCCTTCACGATATCATCATACAGGATATAAGAATTGTTATAAGGTTTACCATTTAGCAACACGGATTGGATATATACATTCTCCTTGCTGTTGTTCTGGGCTACGACCTCGAAAGTCTTACCCTCCGGCAAATGAACGGAAGCCTTATCGAATAACGGGCTACCGAACACGAATACGCCATTGGAAGGATTCACTTGGTAAAATCCCAAGGCAGACATGATATGCCAAGCGGACATCTGGCCACAATCCTCGTTTCCGATGATGCCTTCCGGCTGGTCGGTATAGAACACATCTTGAATGTAACGAACTTTCTCGGCTGTCTTCCATTGCTCGCCGGCGTAAGGATACAAGTAAGTAACATGATGGCTCGGCTCATTTCCATGGGCGTACATGCCGATCAAGCCACTGATATCCGGAGAGGCGTTCTCCCCTAACTCACCTTCCACCAAGAACAAAGAATCCAGTTTCGAGATAAACGGAGCGTCACCACCCATCAACTCGATCAAGCCTTCCGGATGCTGGGGCACGAAGAATGTATAATGCCAGCCATTTCCCTCACAGAAATCGCCTACGCTATGTATGGACTGGATCGGATCGTACGGCGTACGCCAGCTGCCATCATTCATTTTCGGACGGATAAAGTTGATATCCTTATCGAAATACTGCGTATAATATTTACCACGTTTCAAGTAATTCTGGTAATCCTCCGTCTTGCCCATTTTTTTCGCCATCAAGGCGATACCCCAATCATCGGCTGCGTATTCCATCGCGATAGAAGTAGCCTCACGTACCTTATCACAAGGGATATAGCCTTTTTCCAACACGTACGGCACCCCATTTTGCTTCTCATAGACAGAGGAAGCAACCATATAACGATACGCACGGTCGGCGTCAAAGCCGGTAAACCCTTTCAGATAAGCATCCGCAATAACGGGCACAGCGCTATATCCCGGCATTTGGTTCGTCTCGCCACCAATCAACGGCCAGATCGGTAATTTCTCTTGCTGGTCGTAAATGCTCAACATCGAGTTTACCAAATCCGACACATATTGAGGCTTGATAATCGTGAACAACGGATGCAAGGTACGATAGGTATCCCATAAAGAGAAAGTGGAATAGTTCTTCCAAGTATTGTTCGTATACACCTTATCATCATGGCCACGGAAATCGCCATTCACATCACAATACAATGTCGGAGCGATAAACGCATGGTACATGGCAGTATAGAAAATTTTCTTGGCATGCTCATCTTTCGTATCGATGGAGATACAAGACAATTGGTCATTCCATTTATCGATAGCCTCGTTACGAACCTCGTCGAAATCCCAATGAGAAAGCTCCGCACGTAAGTTAGCCAAGGCATTCTCGCAACTTACGGAAGAGATAGCTACCTTTACCAAGGCGGTCGGGGCATCTCCCTTAAAGGTAATCACTCCCTTAACGGACTCGCCTGTCAACTCATCATTACCTGCGGCCTCATCATCGTTGAATACAGCCAAAGACTCGATCGGCTGATCACATTTCAACGTAAAGAATACTTTGTGACGTGGGCTCCAACCTTTGGAAAAGCGGTACCCCTCGATCGTGTACTCATCAATCTTCTTCAAATAAGTATCATACGCTTTATCACCGATACCTTCCTTTAAGTTGATCAAGAGGCGATGCTCGCTTCCCGACGGATACGTATAACGATGTAAGGCTACACGCTCGGTCGCCGTCAACTCCGCTTTTACGCCATTATCCATCAGCAAAGAGTAATATCCCGGAGCTACGGCTTCATTGGCATGTTTATAATAGGAAGAAGCGGCTCCCTCTATATTATCTTGCTCGCCACGGGCGGTACGTACCTCGCCCGTATAAGGCATCAGAAGGATATCCCCCAGATCAGAACATCCGGTTCCGCTCAAATGCGTATGACTAAATCCGATAATGATACTATCGGAGTAATGATAACCAGAACACCAGTCCCATCCCTTAAAAATATTCTGAGGACCTACTTGGACTGCTCCAAACGGAACGTTTGCCCCGACAAATACATGTCCGTGCTCTCCCGATCCGATATAAGGATCTACATATGCGGTAAAGTCTGTCTTGTTTTCCGTTTTCTCCGGTGCGGCACAGGAGTATGCGAAAAATGTCAAGCATATCGCTATGCCTGACATTAATGGTTTATGAATGAAATTCATCTTAATTGCTTATTTTTTCTTTTTACTAGATTTTACAGAAATAGGGGAAAGTTTATTGATCCCTTCCTCGTTTACGGAGAATGAGTAAGGCATATCCTCCGGATTAATACCCCGATTCATATTCGGCTTGTCACCCATCTTAAAATCGATCACACCGCCCTTAAGCAAGTCGTTGTGATCCAGATAATTCTTGGTGTAGTTCTTACCGTTAAACGTCATGGATTCGATATAGATATTCTTATCGCTGTTGTTCGGGGCATTGATCACCAAGTTGTTTCCGTTCTCAAAATGGATCGTGGCCTTCTTGAACAACGGAGCGCCCAACACATATTGGGTCGTACCCGGAGCTACCGGATAGAATCCTAACGCTGAGAATACATACCAAGCGGAAGTCTGGCCATTATCCTCGTCACCGCAATAACCGTCCGGACCCGGAGTGTACATCTTATCCATTACTTGACGCAACCAATATTGAGCCTTCCAAGGCTGACCCGCATAGTTGTATAAATAAATCATATGCTGGATCGGCTGGTTACCGTGAGCGTAGTTACCCATATTCATCACGGTCATCTCACGGATCTCGTGGATCACACCACCGTAGTAGCTATCATCGAACAAAGGCGGTACAGCGAACACGGAGTCAAGCATCATCACGAATGAGTCCTTACCGCCCATCAAGTCGATCAATCCCTGAGGATCGTGGAATACAGACCATGAATAGTGCCAGCTATTACCTTCCGTGAAAGCGTCACCCCATTTCAGCGGAGAGAACGGAGCCATGAACTCGCCATTCTCATTCTTGCCACGCATCAACTTGGTTTCCTTGTCGTACAGGTTCTTATAGTTCAACGCACGACGGGCATATAAATCCAATTCCTTTTTCGGACGGCCTAGCTGTTTAGCGATCTGCCAGATACACCAGTCATTGTAAGCATATTCCAACGTACGGGCGGCATTCTCGTTAATCTTCACATCGTAAGGGACATATCCTAACTTATTATAATATTCATGCCCCAGACGTCCTGTAGAAGAGACCTTCGGATGAACGTTTTCCGTACCATGGATTAAGCCTTTATATAGAGTCTCCAAATCGTCAACCTTCACACCTTTCATATAAGCGTCTACCAAGATAGATGCCGAGTTATTACCGATCATACAACCACGATGGCCCGGACTTGCCCATTCCGGGAAGAAGCCGCTTTCCTTATACGTATTAATCAAGCCCTCTTGCATTTCCTTGTTTACAGACGGGAACATCAAGTTCAAGAATGGGAACAAACTACGGAACGTATCCCAGAATCCGGTATCGGTAAACATATAACCGGGTAATACCTCACCATTATACGGGCTGTAATGAACCACCTCGCCTTGAGCGTTGATCTCATAGAACTTACGAGGGAACAACAATGAACGATAGAAGCAAGAATAGAAAGTACGGTATTGATCCAAATCTCCACCTTCAACCTCGATCTTGCACAGATGCTCATTCCAAACATCCTTACCTTTCTGAACCAAAGTATCAAAGTTATCGTTACCTAATTCCTTCATATTGATAGCGGCCTGATCGAAGCTAATAAATGAGGAAGCCACCTTAGCGTGGACGATCTCACCTTTCTTCGTCTTGAAACCGATAACGGCTCCTACATGGTCACTCGTTTGTTCCTTCGTTCCCTCTTTCAAGGAAGCATCAGCAAATGTAGCCTCGTATGTGAAAGGTTTATCAAACTCGATCACAAAGTAATTCTTGAAATTATCGGGAACCCCGCCGCTATTCTTCGTTGAATAACCGATGATCTTATTCTCCTCCGGAATGACCTTGATATAAGAGCCCTTATTCAAGGCATCCACCACGATATAAGAATGCTCGTTTTCCGGGAAAGTGAAACGGAACATAGCCGCACGATCTGTCGGCGTTAATTCCGTCACCACATCATGCTCCGCCAAATATACCTTATAATAATAAGCCTCGGCGATCTCCCCTTTGTGAGAGAACCAGCTCGCACGTTTATCTTGGTCGAATTCCGGTTTACCAACCACCGGCATGATCGCAAATTGTCCGTAATCATTGATCCACGGACTTGGCTGGTGGGTCTGTTTAAAACCACGGATCTTGTTAGCCGTATATACATACTGCCATCCATCTCCCATCTTACCAGTCTGAGGAGTCCAGAAATTCATACCCCACGGACGAGCGATCGCCGGATAGGTATTTCCTGTAGACAACTCAAAAGTAGATTGTGTACCCATCAAGGGGTTCACATACTCTACGGGGTCAAAAGCCTCATTCACAGCCGCCGCAGCAGGTTTTCCAACCCACACCAGCATCGCCGCTAAAGCCAAAGCCCAAACGCTTTTTTTCTTCATGATATAACTATTAATTAATAATATAATTTATCCGTTTTTGTGTTTTATATTCATAGTTAGACTATAAATATCCATTTAATTAACATGAATAGAAAGTGATCCTCGTGCCATTTATTTAGAAATATCCCTTTCTTTCTTATGAAATTCTAGTATTATTACGAATACAGGTGCAAATCTAACAAAAAGAATTAGAAAAAAGAAATCCAATGAGCCAGATCATACCCTGTTCATCGCCCCTAGTTCCGTACGAACTATGTCTATTCTAGAATATAATATTACATATAAATGTAATCAATCTAAACTTAATTTAAAACAAGAGCAAAATGACAAAGAATGAATCTAAGCTATTATCCATTCAGGGGATAGCTAAAGCCTCAGCGTTCTGTTTGTTGCTTTCCGCTTTTTCTGTAAACGCCGCTATGGCCGCTCCCGCTTCCGCAGGCACGGTTGATGAAGTAATGGCAGTGCAGCAGGGTAAGAAAGTGACAGGTGTGGTTGTTGACGGTACAGGTGAGCCTGTTATTGGCGCTAACGTGGTGGTGAAAGGCACTACAAACGGTACGATCACTGATTTCGATGGAAATTATACGATCGAGGGTGTGCCCGCAGACGGAATTTTGGTAATTTCCTATATCGGTTATTTATCTCAAGAGATTCCTGTAGGTAATCAATCTGCGATCAATGTAACATTGAAAGAAGATACCCAAACTTTGGATGAAGTAGTGGTAGTAGGTTACGGTACGATGCGTAAATCGGATGTAACAGGCTCTATCTCTACAGCTAAAGGAGAGGAAATGTTAAAAGCTCAAAACTTTAGCGCACTGGACAACTTGCGTGGTAAGGCTGCCGGTGTAAATATCTTCTCTAACTCTAGCCAGCCGGGTGCTTATGGTAGCCGCGTTGTTATCCGTGGTCAAGCGACAATCAATGCATCTTCAGATCCGTTGTATGTTGTGGACGGCGTAGTAATGGAGAACTTCTATTTAATGAACCCGAATGACATTGAGTCAATGGAGGTTTTGAAAGATGCTTCCGCAACCGCTATTTATGGTGCTCGTGGTGCCAATGGTGTTATCATGGTTACTACAAAGCGTGGAAATAAAGACGGCGGAACAAAAGTTAGTTACTCTGGTTCTGTAAGCTTGGCTCATCGTGCTCGTAAAATGGATACGATGAACGCTCAAGAGTGGTGTGATGCCTTTATGCAAGGTGTTGAGAATGAAAATAGATGGGGATCTGATAAGGATGGTAATCCATTTAACTGGTCTACTAATCGTGCGGACTGGTTTGCAGATCGTCGTTTCTTTGATTCTAACGGTAATCCTCTTTATGATACTGATTGGCAGGATGAGGCAACTCGTACAGCGATCTCTCATAACCATCAACTGAATGTTCAGCAAGGTGGCGAGAAATCATCTATGGGTGCATTCTTGAACTATACTGATAACCAAGGTATCATGTTGAATACCTATTCAAAACGTTTGAATGCAAAGATCGCTTATGATGCGAATCCTACAACATGGTTATCTACAGCGATCAACTTGGCAGTGAACCATACTTGGGGTAACTCTACTCCAGAAGACGGTGGTGGACAGGATGCTCGTCGTACTATGATTGAGATGGTTCCTTGGATGCCGGTTCAATATAATGGCAAATATACCTCCACCAATACTCCTGAAGGGATGCCAATGGACTTTGAGGCAATGTCTAACCCTGTTCATATCTTGAAGACCTATAAGAATATGAACTATAATACGAAAGTATTCGGTAATGCTGCCTTGACTTTCCATATCATTGAAGGTTTGGACTTGAAGACTCAATTTGGTGTTGACGCAAACTTTAAGACTTTGCACAAATATATGCCAAGTGATTTGGTGAATTTGGCGTATGACCAGCATGGACGTGCGGAGAGATATCACGCAAATACTCTTTATTGGCAGGAAGAGACTTACTTGACTTATAACAAGACGATTGGAGAGCACCGTATCAACGCTATGGCCGGTTTATCTTGGCAAGAGCGCAAGTATGACTATTCTAGGATGTATACGGAAAACTTCACTAGCGATTTCTTTGAAGACTTTAATATGGATGCTGGTACGAAGCCCGATGCTCCGAAAACTTATTGGGAACGTTGGTCTATGAACTCATATTTCTTACGTTTCGCTTATACATTTAAGGATCGTTACTCGGCTACTTTAACAGGCCGCTATGATGGTTCTTCTAAATTTGGTAAGAATAATAAATATGCGTTCTTCCCGTCCGCAGGTTTAGCTTGGAACATCACACAAGAAGACTTTATGTCTGATCAAAATACGATCAGCAACTTGAAGTTACATACCAGTTATGGTTTGACTGGTAACTCAGAGATTGGTGTTTACAAATCTTTGGCAACAGTTAAGAGCGAAACGTTATTATTGAACGGAACACGTAATTCCTATTCTTATTTAAATAGATTACCTAACTCTGATTTGAAATGGGAGAAAACTGCTCAGTTCGATATAGGTTTCGATTTGGGTTTGTTCAATAATAGAATCACGTTAGATGCTTCTTATTATAACAAGAAGACTTCTGATCTGTTATTGGATGCCCCGGTTCCTCATACAACAGGTTTCGAGACAGTTTATAAAAATATCGGTTCTATCCGTAACCAAGGTCTGGATTTGATGTTGTCTACTCGTAATATTGATACGAAAGACTTCACATGGACAACATCCATTAATGCTAACTTCAATAAAAACAAGATCTTATCATTAGGTGATAATGACGAGGATATCTTGAAGAACGAATGGGTGAGCGGTGCTTCCATCTTACGTGTTGGTGAGAGCGTAGGTAGTTTCTATGGTTACAAGCGTTTAGGCGTTTATACAATAGAAGATTACGAAGCTGGTAACTGCCAGAAGAAACAGATCGGTCGTGCGAAACGTTCTTCTGAGCGTGAGATCATAGGTAAGGGTGTACCCGATTGGACTGGATCTATGATCAATACATTACGTTACAAGAATTGGGATTTCACTTTGGATTTACAATTTGTCGCAGGTGTTCAGACATTGCAACAGTTCTATCACTCTACGTATGACCGTTTCGGACAAACTAACGGTTTGACAAATATCTTGTATGACGCATACAATGGGACAAATCCAAATTCTATGCAGCAAGCTATCTGGTTATTCAACGGTGGTCACGCAGGACAGGATACTCTGACAGACTCTCAATGGGTGGCTAATGGTTCTTATTTACGTGCGAACTTAATCCAGTTAGGTTATACTTTCGACTCAAATCAATTGGCAAAGACTCCGTTTAGCAGCTTACGCCTATATTTGAACGTGAACAACGCATTCTTGATCACAGCGAAAGACTTTAACGGATACGATCCTGAAAGTACATCTCAGATCTCTACATCTAACGGTTCGGTATCTCCAGAGCAATTTGGTCAGAATATGGCCTTCTTCTCTTATCCGAGAGCTAGAACGTTTACGTTGGGTGTAAATGTAACATTTTAATTAATTAAATTATTCAGAAAATTGCGATGAAAAAAATATTAACAACAGCTATTTTATGTGCGGGATTGGTAGGATTTACCGCATGTGACAGTTTTTTGGATGAGGATCCGAAGTCGTCCTTGACTTTGGATACCTATTATAAGACAAGTGCTGATATTATTGGCAATGTCAACTATCTATATCGTGACGGTGCTCCCGATAAGATGGGTAATATGACGGGGGCTTATAGAGGTTCTAGCTTGTCAGTAATGAACATGGTAACTGGCTATTTCGTGAATGAATATGAAGGACAGGAAGTAGACTGTTCCTACGCTCGTCAGTTGAATCGTCAGGACTTTACGCAATCTTGTTGTAACTATTTGACCAATAATACTTGGAAAGATTGTTATAAATCAATCAATGTAGCGAACGCAGTCATCAAGTATGTTGATGGTGTGGAAATGGATAATCAAGCTCAGTATAAAGCAGAGGCTCGTTTCTTCCGTGCATTGAACTATTTCTATCTTGTAAAGATGTTTGGTGATGTTCCAATGGTTACAGAGCCGACAGAAGATGCTACTTTGGTTGACTATCCGGCTCGTACCGCTGCGTCAGAAGTTTATAGCACTATTATTATTCCTGATTTGCTGTTTGCAGTAGAGAATTTACCAAATGCAACTTTTGCGGGTAATAGCCATCGTGTAACAAAATATGCGGCTGATATGTTATTGGCCGATGTTTACATGCGACTAGGCGAGTACGCTAATGCGGTTACTCCATTGAAAGATGTAATCAATAGCGGAAAATTCGCTTTGGCTACTAACGATAACCTTGCGGAAGGTAGTGCGTTCAATAAGCTACGTACAACAGATGATCTACCTGAGGTTATTTATGCCCGTGAATATGATGCGGCTATTTCTCCTAACGGTAATATCCCTGTTCACGCATTCAATTTGATTTCTCCGACATTCTTCGCTAACTCTTCTACTGGAAACAAATACTCTTTGTGGGTAAATGTGTATGGTGTTAGCGAGCGTTATTTGAATGTATATGGTGAGAAAGACTTGCGTGCCCAGATGAATCAGTTCTTCCATCGTACATATACGCATCCGGTTGATGGTACAACTTTGGATATGAAGATGCTTTGTAACTGGTACTGGTATGATGAGACTGCTATTTTAGAGACAGGTAAGGGTACGAAAGACTGGAACTTCTATCGTTATGCCGAGACATTATTATCTGCCGCTGAAGCTATCGCTCAGTCTAGTGGTGTAAACGCTGAGGCTGCCGGCTATTTGGCACAAGTTAAGGCACGTGCTAACATGGAAGGTAAGGATGCTTCCACGATCACTTCCGAGCTTCAAAGATTAGGCAAGCAAGCTTTTATCGAAGAGTGTTGGAAAGAGCGTTTACGTGAGTTCCCGTTGGAAATGAAGATTTGGGATGACTGTGTTCGTACAGGTAAATTCCCTCAAATCTCCGCTACAAACAAGGGTGAGGTTCAATTCGTTGATTTGATCGGTGCTACGAATGGTAGTGGTGCTAAGTTCAAGGAGACAGACCTATACTGGCCGATCCCTGTAAATGAGATTCAACGTAACCCGAATTTAACTCAGAATGAGGGTTATTCTGCGAAATAATTATTTTTTATTTCAATAGCTGATGGCTGAAAGGGAAGGATGAGCGATTATTCTTCCCTTTCTTCCTTAATACAAGAACCCCATCATCCACAACTGGATCTTATTTTTATATCATCCGCAACGATAAAACCGTCCGGTATCCCTTCTATTGGTGAGTACCTTTTTCGCTTGCCACCGATCTCGAACGTATAAATTCCATCCACAAAAAAATCGTTGGCTTGGCTCATACTTTACAAATTTATCCTTTCTATTTTATCTGTAATACTCGGATGCAAATCTAAGGTTGTTACTTGGTGAGACTTTTTCAATTGGTTCGCAAAGAACGTCTCCCGCATGTTGCCGATATTCGCTTTCAAAGGCGAGAGATACCAAAAGAAGAAACAGCTGTAGGTCAGCTTACTTTCTGCCAACACGTTTAGATAAGTCAATAAAACGTTTCTCGTGATACTAATCCATTCGCAGAGCTTACTGATATTCGGGATAAAAGGGGCCGGTAAAGAGAATTTGCAGTTCTGGCATATCATCGTATATATTCTTCAACTCTTGGCTTTACTGGGGGGATTTATGTACCTCATCCAAGTGTAAGCGTGTTCCTCCTCGTTTCACGAAACGATCCGCAAAGTCATTAATATATTGTCAGAGAAATAGATACTATCTAAGGACATATAAGGTTCGTTCGTCTTGCGGAAAATTTCGCTTGATATGCTGTTGCAGTACACTTCCCGAGCACCTCTTATACCGATCAACCGGGCATCCCGATTAATCTCGTACACCATGCTTCTAATAAAGGCGGTAGAGGTAAATCGCAACTTCTTTCGATACATCTCTATCAATCGCTCCATAATCGTACTTATATATATGCAAATATAACAAATTGTTTATAGCAGAAAGTAATTTTAGGCGTCTTTTGTTTACAGGAGGAAGCAATTACTTATCCCCTAGCCAGTGTCAAAGTAAAGGATGTTTATGAAGTATTAGTGACTTGGCAAAGTAATATATACTGCGTGGGCAAAATAAGTATATATCCTTTGAGCAAGTCAGTAGTACTGCTCAGAAAATCATTCTTTTTTCTTCACCTTCCAATTGTTCTTCTAACTTAGCGGAATCCAGTATGTCATTTCTTGCTCTTTTGTTTTCATAGTTGAAAGTGAATAATAAGACAACCAAACCAAAATTCTGTATATTATACATTGTTTCATGCAACTTACTGACTAATCAAGCTACCAAAAAGAGAGGGAAGGATGATCGCTCATTCCCTCCCTCTCTAGCCATCAGTTATTGAAATTTATTATTGAACGGCATAACCCTCATTTTGAGTCAAACTCGGGTTACGTTGCATCTCGTTCAAAGAGATCGGCCATAACAAGTCGGAAGACTTGAAGGTTGCGCCGGAAGCGTTCTTTGCTCCAACCAAGTCAACGTATGTAACCTTACCCTTCTCTGTAGAAGAGATTACAGGGAACTTGCCTGTACGCAAACAGTCATCCCAAATCTTGAATTCCAACGGGAACTCACGCAAACGCTCTGTCCAGCATTCCTCGATAAAGGCCTGCTTACCTAATTTCTGAAGATCGGCAGTAATTGCGGCTACCGTCTTACCTTCCATGTTTGCACGAGCCTTAACTTGTGCCAAATAGCCGGCAGCCTCAGCTGTTACACCTTGAGACTGAGCGATAGATTCAGCAGCGTCAAGCAAAGCCTCTGCGTAACGGAAGATATCGCGGTCTTTCGTAGAACGTCCTGTGTTCAACAAAGCGTCCTCATCATACCAGAACCAGCAACCACAAGCATTCTCAGGAGCCGTCCAAGTCTTACCATTATCCGGATTTGTATAATTCCAATGGAAGAATTGATTTGGCTGGATACGTAAGTCGTTGTCCTGATATACGTTCAAGAATAGATTTATCGGACCGTATGTACGCTCAAAGATTGAATACGTACCAAAGATAGCCGTAGCAGCTGAGTTGAACGCATACGTAGGCCACCAACCACCGTTGCTGATCGTTGCGTTGTACTCATAAGAATAGATAGACTCATCCAAACCGTCTGTCGTACGGATCTTATTATAAGCAGAACCTAACGCTAAATCATCGTTGGTTGCCAAAGCATGCGGAGAATCGATCACCGTCTTTACCGCAGAAGCAGCGTCGGCATACTTACCTTGTTGCATATAAACGGAAGTCAAAACCATAGCGGCAGCATACTTCGTGATACGGTTACTATTGTTGTAGAAAGTAGCAGCCGGCAAAGCATTAACGGCATCCTTCAAGTCGGATTCGACCTGAGCATATACTTGCTCTACAGAAGCACGCTCCAAATACATGTTCTCCATAGATTCATACGGCTCTACTGTCAATGGAACACCACCAAAGATCTTCACCAAGTTGAAGTAGTTCCAAGCTCTAAAGAACTTTGCCTCACCGATCAAACGATTTGCCAAAGACTGATCCATTGAGATCTCGGGGATATACTTGATAGCGCCATTAGCTACGTTGATAGCCTTGTAGCAATCATCCCATATACCGTCAATAGTTACGGAAACAGTCATCGTATTCTGCTGACGAGTCAACTCGCGAGAATATTTACAAGTCAGCTCCTGACCTTCATAACTGTTTGTAAAGTAACCGGTCAATTGTCCTGTGATAGAGGCAAACGGACCTACGTAAGCACTACCCGCACCTGTGAGCTTACTTGAAGCTCCCGTACGATACAAATAGTTCACGTTAGCCTGAGCTTGAGCCTCTGTCTGGTAATAATCCGGGGCTGTCAACGATGACTTCGGTTTCTCTTCCAAGAAATCATTACATGCGCTGAACCCGGTTAAACAAGCGCATGCAATCGCTACTGTCAATATTTTTTTCATTTCTAAAAATTCTACTGATTAAATGAATTAAAATGTTACATTAACACCGAACGTGAAAGTTCTCGCTCTTGGATAAGAGAAGAATACCATGTTCTGACCGAACTTATTACTATCACCCTGCGATGTACCCTCAGGATCGTAACCTGTGAAATCGCTAGCAGTAATCAAGAATAAGTTATTCGCACTTGCGTACAAACGCAAAGCAGACAAACCGATCTTGCTAATCACGTTTGAGTCAAAAGTATAACCCAATTGCAACATATTACAACGCAAGTAAGAACCATTGGCGATCCATTGAGAATCTACTGTCGTATCCTGACCTGCATGGCCTGAGTTACACAAGTAAATAGCCTGTTGCATCGTGTTCGGGTTCGATCCGTTATATGCGTCATATAAAATATTGCTCAAACCATTCGTGATACCGAAACGGTCGTAAGTAGAGTGGTAGAACTGTTGCATGGTCTCAACACCCCATACGAACTGTAAGTCCATCGTCAAATCGAAGTTTTTGTAAGAGAAGTTGTTGATCCAGCTTCCAGTCCAGTCCGGCATACCTTTACCGATGATCTCTTTCTTATCCGTACGTTTCGCACGACCGATCTGGTTCTTTTCGCACAATCCGTTGTTGAAATCTTCCTCCGTATAAACACCCAAACGTCTGTAGCCATAGAAAGAACTCATGTTCTCACCTACACGCAAGATACTTTCAGAACCACCTACCCAGCTGTTCATCTCGATATCCTCGTTATTGTCGCCCAACTGAAGGATCTTGTTCTTGTTGAAGTTTAAGTTAATCGTAGAACTCCAATTGAAGTCTTGTGTCTGAACTGGGCGTGCGCTGATCATTAAATCCATACCTTGGTTTCTTACAGAACCGATGTTCTTATACACTGTCGTGAAACCTGTAGTGTGAGGAATCGGGCAATCCAACAATAAGTCGGTTGTCTTCTTGTTATAGTAAGCTACATCGAAAGACAAGCGGTTCTGCCAGAATCCAATCTCGAAACCAACATCAAACTGACCAGTCTTCTCCCATTTCAAATCCGGGTTCGCCATAGAGCTGATGTAAGAATACGGAGCGCGAATATCGTTGATCAAAAGCGTACCGGAAGAAACACGAGCCAATGACCGATAAGTGTCAATCTCGGAGTTACCAGTCAAACCGTAGCTAGTGTGCAACTTCAAATTGCTGATCGTGTTTTGATCTTGCATGAAATCCTCTTGAGAGATATTCCAAGCCAAACCTGCAGATGGGAAGAACGCATACTTGTTGTTTTCACCAAACTTAGAGGAACCATCGACACGACCTGTTACGGTTGCGGAGTAACGGTCTTTATATGTATAAGCGAAACGCAAGAAATAAGAGTTCATCGCCCAACGATCGTAAGAAGACGCAGGAGATGCCGGAGTTGTACCTGCGGACATATTATTGTCCTCAAAGAAATCATCCGAGAAACCTTCTGTTCGTGCCTTATTCCACTTTTGCACACGCTCTTGCCAAGACAAACCAGCCATAGCGTTGATACGATGATCACCGAATACCTTATTGTAAGTCAAGTAAGTCTCCTCCTGCCAATAAAGTGTATTCCAATTTTGGTACTCAGCCCAACCATTCGGCATGGAGATGTTGTTCAAATCGATAGAAGAATAACCTCTATACGTTTTATTATGATGGTCAAGACCTAGTTGAGTCTTCAAATCCAAACCTTCAGCCAAGTGGAATGTCAAAGCGGCGTTACCAAACACCTGCGTGTTGTAGCGCATACGTTTTTGCATATCCAAGATCATGACTGGGTTAGACATACCCTCAAAGCCTAATACATCACCAATGGAAGAAGAGGTAGAAGTGGTATATTTACCATTCTTATCGCGAATCGGCATCCAAGGAACCATCTCGATCATGGTACGACGAGCCTCTTGGCCACCACCATCCTCAGGCGTATAACGCCCCCATGTATGGTTAACCAATACATTGACTGCCGTAGACAACCACTTCGTAGGATTTGCGTCGTATGCCAACTTCGCATTAATACGCTTATTATACGTATTGTTTACAATACCCTGTTGATCCGTATAGTTCAAGAAAGCACCCATTGAAGAGTTCTTACCCGCTTGTTGGATATTCAACTGATGGTTGTGAGAAACCGCGGTACGAGTAGCCTCATCTTGCCAATTCGTATCATACAGAGGATTACCGCTTGCATCAAAGAAATTTGAATCATTAAACCAATCAGCACGGTTCAAAGACCAATTTTTACCTTGCCACTTATTCTCGTTTTCCAGACCAATCATGAATGCGTCACACCACTCTTGGGCGTTCATCGTATCCATCTTACGAGCGATATGGCTTGCGCTGACAGATCCTTGATAGCTAACCTGTACACCTTCACCATCTTTCTTACCACGCTTCGTAGTTACCATGATAACACCATTGGCACCACGAGCACCGTAAATAGCGGCAGCGGAAGCATCTTTCAATACCTCCATAGACTCGATATCATTCGGGTTCACCAAGTCGAAGTTCTCCATAACAACACCGTCTACCACATATAGAGGGTTTGAAGAAGCGTTGATAGTAGCCATACCACGGATAACGACACGGTTAGAATAAGCACCCGGCTGGCTGGAGTTTGAGAAGATATTTACACCAGATACCTTACCGCGCAAGTTGTCTAGCGCACTAAAGTTTTGGTTCTTTGTCAAGTCGTCACCTTTAGCCACACCGATAGAACCAGTCACATCTGATTTACGCATTGTACCATAACCTACAACTACAACCTCGTCCAAAGTTTGAGTATCTTCTTTTAAAGTTACTTTTATTGAGGACTGATTTCCTACCTGAACCTCTTGGGACAAATAACCGATATAGGATACCACCAAGATGTCGTTTGCGGACACGCCTTCCAACGAGTAATTACCGTCGAAGTCCGTGATCGTACCGTTTGTAGTGCCTTTCACCACCACGTTAGCGCCAATAACAGGCTCACCAGCACCATCAACAACCACACCTGTCACTTTCTTACCCTGCTGTACTACCATCACTTCATCAACCGTACCTGCGGAAGCGGGAGCGGCCATAGCGGCGTTTACAGAGAAAGCGGAAAGCAACAAACAGAACGCTGAGGCTTTAGCTATCCCTTGAATAGATAATAGCTTAGATTCATTCTTTGTCATTTTGCTTTGTTTTTTTAATTAAGTTTAGATTGATTACATTTAGTATGTAATTTTTATCGTTATGAAAGGACATAGTTCGTACGGAACTAGTGCGCCATTCATGGTCTATATCATTAAAAACTGGGCAAATGTATAACTTTTTTGT
>NZ_RAYG01000007.1:0-126240 GCF_003670185.1 Parabacteroides sp. CH2-D42-20
AAACCAGACTTAAATCTATAGTATTTTTTTAATAAAAATGACACATTTATCACAAATCACCCCTTGAAACCAAGAATATCAACCCTTAAATGTACTAAAAATATATTGTTCCGTACGGACTTACAATAGTATCATCGTCTTTCTATCACATAAATAATTAACTATCAAATATTAGCAGTAAAAACACTTTAAATTGGTTACAACAAACAAATGTTAAATTTATTGAGATTCAAGGCTAGGCGAAAATGGCACTAGTATGGCTTCTATGAAAAAAACAGATAATATATTCAGAGACTGGATAATATGAAAAAACTTAGCCCCCCTTTATAAATAAAAGAAGAACCACATTATCTACAATCTTTCTACCAAGAAAGCGCCATAGACTTATTCCCACAAGGCTTGAAATCCAATAAGGCATTACCCGAAACAGAGTCTCTGATGACACTCTTCACCCATCACTCTAACACAAGCAAGTCTTCTGCTTAGAATAATACCGATTTATTTGGGGTTAGATCCTATCAAAACATTCAATATACAAACATAAGATAAACTGGATAAGGGCGGGCAAACCCCGCCCCTACCATGCTACCAAGATAATTTTATAAACTTATTCTCCCACGGAGCGAAACTCAACGGATTCCCCGAAACTGGGTCTCCTACGACATCACAAACCGTAGTTTTCACAAAATTAATTTTATCTGAAGCTACAGAGAAAGTAGCGGACTTCCCGCCTATCTCACGCAATTGAAGCATAACAGCGTTCTCGCCTTCTACAGGCCTCATGTTTACCAACAACAAGTTCTCCGGTACGATCTTGAAAATGGAAGCCGATCGGAGAGGCTCCACCTTTTTATCTCCAGCAGGCAAAACACGGGTCAAGAACGGAATTCGGTTTTCCCAAGCGAACTTAGTCGCATACTCAATGGAGTTGTCTTTCGAAGAGTTGATGAAGTAACTCCATTGCATCTCTCCCATTTGGTCCGCATTGAAATTGGTTACCCAATAGTTGTTCATCGGCCATGAATACATATTCGTGGACTGAGGTACAGCTCCGGCTTTATACCGCCCCGTATTGATCGCCCCAAATTGCATTAATGGTATTTCTTGGCTACCCATCACGACCTGTGACTCTCCATTACGAGCCGTAGCGAAGTTTTGCACCGTGTACCAATCGTTAGAGGAGCCCGGGATTTGGTCTACACCCGCCTCAATCGATCCGCCGGGTACATCCAAATGGATCTTACCGCCTTCAACCTCAAACGGGAAAGCGATATAAACCGCTTCCGGATCTGTTACCGCTTTTTTACGCAAGCGATAAACTACCTCGATTTTCTTTGTTACGTTAAATACACGGAATTCCACCATCAAATTATTCGGCTCACGTCCCGCTACAGTCTCTCCCCGAAAACGATATGTATCCCAAACATCGCCTTTCTCATATTTCTCGAAACGCATCTTCTCGGGACGACGGCGGAGGAATTGGGGAGCACGATATTGTTCCATCGGATGACGACTATCGATAATCTCATAAATAAACTCTCCCATCTCCCATTCCGCATCCGGCGTAACCAATTGTTTGTTCAAATCCTTATCATATAATTTACGAATCGTACCTTTACGGGTATTGAAGTCGATGGCATACCAAGGATTCTCCACATGTGTTTCTTTTAATTCCGTTGCGCCCTGTATTTCCGGACGTGGCGCATCCTTCACCTTTATATAATACTGTGCGTATCCCAAAGCCGGGACTTCTTTCACGTAAAAGTTCCAATAAGTACCATCGGAACGGCTTTCGCCAGCTTGTGCGGGAATTACGTTGCCAGCCGCATCCACGATCTCGAAAGCCTTGTCTTTCGGAAGAATCTGATGATCGACATAAGCTTTAGCGATACCACTATAACTCCAGTTGAGCGTATTGAATACAGCGATAGACGGAACGTCGCTTTTAGGCACGAATGATTGTAATATACCCATAGTAGCCTCTCCCAGCAAACCTGAATGGCGATAGGCTTCCCACGCATACGATTGTTTCAAGGAGCGTTGTTCCCAAGTTTCCAGTCCATAAGCGTTACGCACGCTCTCACTATGCCCGAAAGTATGCTCATCATAGAACAAAAGAGCTTTGTTGATGTCCTGAATCCGATCATTGATGTCTGTCGGCAATTGAGCGCCTAGCATTTTGGCGAATGACAATCCGGCTTGATTCGCAATAATATCCGAGTGAGTCACACGAGATATGGCGGCTTCACGGGCACCGGAAGCGAAACCATCCGTCCACCAATCCGGCCAAGCTCCACGAATAGTCTGAATATGATCCGCATATTGGCTCTCTACCGTCTTAAAAAACTCACTGGCTACCGCCGTGCGTAATTTCGGCCATTCATACTTCTCATTCCATTTCTGTAACATCTCACAACTCTTCGTGGATGGAGGCGCATTATCCGTAAGATATCCCGAATGCTGCACCGCTAATATATCATACGGATAATTTTTCGCTTCCATTTCACCTAAATAAGTTAAAACACGCTCCTCAAACTGGTCAAAGTTATCTGTATGAATCCCGAAAAAATTACCATAGTGATAATGCTCCGCACGATAAGTCAAGACCTTCTTCCCAGAAGGTGATTCCCACCAAAACACCGTAGGTTTATCAAAGCAGATCAACGCCCGATGGCCATGGGTTCCCATATTCACATATTTCACGCCGGCATCTGCGAAATACTCGCTGAAACACCAACCGATACCATTCACGTCGTCTTGCATCGCAACCTCGGCACGCATCCCATTTTCTCTAAATTGCTTGATCGGATAAAGGGAAGCGGCAAGTGTCTGCTCATCCGGTAATTCGTCAAAATTCAAGAACATCGTAGCTAATTCAATACGGCCCTCTTTTACCCGTTGCTTCAGGCGAGCGATCTGTTCCACAGGACGACATTTCAAATATTCGCTAACCGCCCAAGCGATCTCGCAAGTCCAACGGAACTTAGCGAAATCCGGATAATTATCCGTAGCGTCACAATAATCCAACGCATAATCAATGTATCGAAGCTGTTCTGCCAAGATTTCCATTTGGGAACGGGTATAACCGATATCCGTATGGGTGTGTTGCACCATATTCATCTGCCAATGTCGAATCGGTTTTACGGTCACCGTAGTTTCCTCTTTCTCTTTCCCACTTGTCAACGTCAACGGTAATTGGCGAGTCGTGCTAACCTCGGGTATCTCGATTCGGAATACATTATCCCCGGACACCAGTTTCTCTTTATGGCTTTGCTCGCCTAAACGGATCGTCACTGTAGAAGGTTCTCCTTCATGTTTTACGGAGATCTCGACCTTTTGGGTCAGTCCGTTTTTCGATTTATAAACCGCCGGTAATACACGGCTCTTGATATCCGATAATCCCGGAGACGCATGAACCGACAATGTCCCGATCAACAAAGCCAATCCTGCTGATAAATAAGTTCTTTTTTTCATCTTATCGTGTTTTTATTGATATAAGTCCTATATACAACATACATATTAATAATAGCATCAAGCCGGCTACCTGTCCGAACATATCGGCTATGCCTCCCATACAAGGCGTAATCAAAGCGCCTCCTGATACACCCATAATCATCAAGGCCGAGACCTCGTTCGATTGCTCCGGCCGATGTTCCAACGCAAAAGAGAACAGGATCGAAAACACATTCGAGCAAGCTAAGCCAACCAGTACGATCATAACGCCCATGCCCCACAAGCTATCCGAGATAAGCAATCCTACGAAAGCAAGGATAGCGATAAGCATGCTTCCCCTTAAGAAGGGTCGTGACGAGATCCTCGCCAGCAATATAGCCCCCAAGAAAGAGCCTCCGGTACGAGCGGCGAAATAAAGGCTACTCCCTAATCCAGCCTCTTGCAACGGCATGGATAACTTTTCCATCAATAGCTTAGGGATCGTCGTATTCAGACCGACATCGATCCCGACAATACACAGAATCCCCAAGAAAAGCATCCGTATCCTAGTATCTTTACATAAAGCTAACGTAGAGGCGAACGAGGCTTCTTGCTCCTCTCCTTCCTCTTTACCCGGAATAGTCGTTATCAACCAGATGATAGATAACAAGGTAGTCACCGAATAGACAATGAATATCAACTTCCAATCTCCCCAGAAAGAAGAAGTTACACCTGCGATAATCGGCCCTAAGAAGGAAGATACCGCCTTAATAAACTGCCCTAAAGTAAGCACGCTCGTTACTTTATCCGGATTTACCACCCGCGCTACCATCGGATTCAAGGACACTTGCAAGATCGTATTTCCAATTCCCAGCAAAGCGAACGCAAACAAGATACAAGCAAAGTCATAGAAGAATAGAGGTATCAGCATCGCCAAGGTTGTGATAGCCAAGGCTACGACTACCGTATTCCTACGCCCGTGCCGTCCCATCCAAATACCGGTAGGGACAGAGAACAGGGCGAACCAAAGAAAGACCATCATGGGCAATAGGTTCGCCAACGTATCGGACAAACCAAAGTCCATCTTCACATAATTCGTGGCAATTCCCACGACATCCACGAATCCCATCACGAAAAAGCCGAAAAGGATCGGGAATATAGCGGAGTTCGTACTTTTAGTTTTCATATCGATCTTTTGGTTGGTTACCCATTTCTAAAACTAAATGTCCACCTTGAACAATCTCCAAGAAAGGAATACGAGTATCCGTCAATGGTTTCCCGTTTAAGTCCATGGATTGCACGTAATCATTTTGCTTACTATTATTACGAGTCTCGATCACGAATTCCTTCCCTTTATAATAGCGGTCATTCAGCTGGATCGTAATCTTATCGAACAAAGGACTACCCAAAGCGAAAGAAGGCGCTTGATCCGTCAAGCCTTTCATATCGAATAAGCCTAAGGAAGAGATCACGTACCAAGCCCCGAGCTGGCCTTGATCCTCATCTTGTCCGTAGCCATAACCGTGGATGCCATCCGTACCATAGAACTCATTCAAGATCGCCCGCACCCATTTTTGCGTAAGCGAGGGACGACCAGCCTCGTTGAACATCCAAGAGATATGCAAACATGGTTGGTTTCCTTGGTTATACAAGGTCTGCAAACCGGCGAAAGCCCCTACTTCCGTGCCTCCGCTAAAGATTAATTTACGAGACACCGTGAAGATGCTATCCAACCGATGGTTAAACACGTCCGCACCAACTTTAGCGACCAAGCCTTTCGCATCGTGCGGTACATAGAATGTATATTGCCAAGCGTTACCTTCTTGGAATCCACGCCATACTTGCATCGGATTGAAGTCCTCGATAAACGTACCATCCTTCTTTTTAGGACGGACAAAATTACAGGAAGGGTCATAGACACGCTCCCAGCCTTTCGATAAGTCCATCAAACGGTTATAATCGTCCGTCTTACCCAGTTGCTTCGCCCATTGGGCCACGGCCCATGCGCTATAAGCATATTCCAAGGTATGGGAAGCGGAAAACATGAAAGCCTCGTCCGGCCCGGCCCCTTTATCCAAATGAGGTACATAACCATATTCCACGAAATAACGGGTATCGATCTTTCCCGCGCCCAACGGACGATTCTCCCCATCCAACTCATTCTTCAAGCAAGCCTCATAAGCCGTATTCACATCGAAATCCCGGATGCCACATTGATAAGCGCCAGCGATAATCGTACTTAATAAATTCGTACCAACCCCGGAGACATAACGGCTATTAGCGATTCCATCCGCCAGCCAGCCGGCGTCCTTGTACACCAACAAATGGCTACTTATATAATCCGAATAATATTCCGGATAGGCCAAAGCCCAAACCTGTGTCAGATTCCATTGCGCTCCCCAAGCGGCATCGGTATTGTATAAGTTATGTACCGGTTTCCCATCTTTCAAAGGGATTTGTCCTACCGAGCCATCATTTCTCGGATAAGCGCCATTCACATCGCTAGCCAATCCACGCCCCAATAAAGCGTGATACAAACCGGTATAGAATTTCACCTTATCCTCTCGCACTGGAGTCTCTACCCGGATACGTCCCAAATATTCTTCCCATGTTTGGCGAGATATTTCCCTTGCCTCGTCAAACGAAAGGGTAGCGGCCTCAGTCTCCCTATTTAACCGGGCATTCTCCACGGATGTATAGGAAAGACCTACTTTAGCGGTTACCGACTCTTGGTCTTGGGTACGGAAGGTCAGATAAAGTCCGGCCCCCACACCCGTCGCTTTTCGCTCATCCGGACGGATATCCGCTCCATTGAAAGCGCCATATCCAACGGGAGCCTTATCCAGCACCGCCGAGAAATACAAAGGAACCGATGCTCCGGGTTGATATTTTCTCACATATTCAGGCTCGGTAATCACCCAGCCCTCAATACGCCCGTCTTCCGTAAAAGTAATTTCCGCATCCCGCACGGCTCCGCTCTCTCCTTGGCGGTTTCCTATATCGAACAAGATACGGCTATCCTCTCCGGCCGGAAACGTATAACGCTGAATAGCGACACGAGGGGTAGCGGTAAGCTCCGCACGGATCGAGTAATCTTTCAGAAGGACGGAATAATAACCGGCCGTAGCGATCTCGTCCGCACGATCAAAACGAGAACGATATCCCATACCGGTCGAGTCGTCTACCGCCCCGGGTATCGTTTTCAATGAACCCGTCGTAGGCATCAAAACGATTCCGCCGATCTGGAACTCATGCAAGCAGGGGAAACCCTCGATCGATTGATCCCGATAATCGTAACCGGTAGCCTCCCAGCCGGATTTATTCCCGATATGCCCGTTCGTAGAAGGGGCCGGCTTGGCCATACCGAAAGGCATCGCTCCCGGGGTAAAATGAAACCAACGGCAATGCGCCGTGCCGATCCGAGGCTCTACATACTGGGCTAGCTCCTCTTGCTGGACCTTCTTGCCTTGTGTCACGCAGGATGTGAAAACCCCGCACAGGAACAAGAGGAAACAGACCGGCTTCATACTATACTTTCCCATAATTTATTTAGATAGATGGTTTAACGCAAAAACATAAGCACCCATAGCGATCGAGCGGTTGGCTCCTTGCTTGCTGAAGGTCACTCCTATCCGTTTACAAGGATCGTATCCTACCTTGCGACTCGTACCCGGAACCAGTACCTCGACAGCCTCTCCCCGGGCAAAAGCGGCGAAGCTCTTCTCGTCGTCCAAGTCATACACCTCCTTTTGCAAGCGCCCGAAACGAGTACCGTCCATCATCCCCGTCAGCGCGTTCATCTCCTTCAACAAGGCCGGCAAGATGTATTTAGCGGCACCGGACAAACCACCGCCTATCACGATAAGCCCATCGATCAAGGTAATGGCGGAAGCCAACGCGTCCCCAGCCATCTCACCCAACTCCTCGAATGCGGCGATAGCCGCTTCCCTATTACCCGGACGGATACCCTCGGCAATCTCAAAGATCTCTTTCGGAGTACGCGCTCCCATATCACCGGATCGTTCCGCATAGACACGCATCACCGCTCGTATGCTGACGCTCTCCTCTACGATATACTCCGGGTATTTCTTATTCCGCAGGCACCAGACATATCCTCCCGCCGCGTTATCACCCCGCAAGAGCTCTCCATCGATGATAACCCCGGCACCGAAACCTGTCCCTAGCGTGACACCTAGCAAGTTCTTATATTGTTTCACACTTCCCGCCTCCCGCAAACGGCGGTTGATCTCCGGGAGCACTCCCGTCAACGCCTCTCCGTAAGCGAACAGGCTTCCGTCGTTATTGATAAATACCGGTATCCCGAAGATATCCTCCAGAAACGGGCCTAACGCTACGCCACCCCGGAAAGAGGGGAAGTTGGGTAAATCGCCTATAATACCGGCTTGATAGTCTGCCGGACCGGGAAAAGCGAAACTGATAGCGACCGGAGTTTCCGGCAAGCCTGCTTGAATTGCCTTAAAACCCTCTACCAAATTGCCTAAACACTTATCTAAACAATCCGCACATGCCGGAAGAACTACCGGATCGGCTATCTCTTTTCCTCCTTGGATGGCAGAGAAAACAAAATTCGTTCCTCCCGCATCCAATGTCATTACTATTCTATTGTCATTTGTATACATCATATATTCCTTTTCTTTATTTACCCATGTTCCGCCAGTGCCACCGTGGTGGCACAGTTGTGCGATGCCTATGGCACGGTGATTATTGCCTAAATCGTACGTAAGCTTTTATAGTACCACAGTATTTACCTACGGACGATCCATACGGGCGGATCGTATATTCACCCACGCAAGCCGGAATGATAAAAGTCTCCGCGTAATGAACGATGAATGGTTCAAAAGCGTTTGTCGGACTCTCCACGATCAACTCATCTCCCTTGATTACATTTAGCACTTGCACCCCTCCATTCGTATTGTGAGGCACGATATCCGTGAACCAATGACGGCGGGTCTCGATGAACTCGTTCTCATGCAAGCCGGTCCGCTCCTCCCGCCAACCGTCTCCCTCGGCGATCATCTCCACTTGGTTGATCAAGTTATGACGGACAAACTCCGTTTGCCGCTCCCATTGGATCACTTTCGAGCCGTGGCCGATATTAATAGGTCGAGGCAGTCCGTCCAATCCCAAGCGGCCCCAGTCCCAAAGCTTAAAGGTAAAGATACTTGGGGTAGCGCTAATCTCCAGCACCATGGCACCGGCTCCCGAACAATGGACCGTTCCGGCGGGGATCAGATAATGATCATGGCGTTTGGCAGGCCATTTGTTGACATATTTCTCCGTATCGAAAGGCTTTCCGGTCTGTTGGGAGTCGTTTAGGGCAGCGATCATCTCGTCCGGGTTGACACCGGTTTTCAATCCCAGATAAACGGTAGCGTCCTCCTCGGCATCCAGCAGGTAGTAGCTCTCGTCCTGCGTATAATAAATCCCGAACGTATCCCGGATATATTGGGTGACCGGATGCACTTGCAAACTTAGGTTTCCTCCTCCCATCGTATCCAAGAAGTCGAAACGGATCGGGAAATCTTGTCCGAAACGAGCCTCGACCGGCCCGCCCAGCAAGTCTCTCGTCTTATAGAATACCAAGTCATTGGAAGGGATCTCAAACAGCTCTCCGGCAACTTTCAGGTATAAACTATTTTCCTCGGGCACGCAATCAAAACACCAGCCGAAGTTATCTTGCTTTTTATCCAGATCACAGACCTCTTTCATCCATTGGCCGCCCCAAGGAGCCGGATCAAAGAAAGGTACTACCCGGAACGGAGTATGCGCCGTTTTCTCTAACCCTTCTTTCAAGGTCTCCCCGGAAATCATCTTAGGTGTTCCGACGATATGGGTATCCAACCAATAATCGACCTTGGGAAGGACTTTCTTCTTCAGATTATCGCAAACAATCCAATCAATAAAATATCCTCGCTTATAATGGTACGACGGGGCTTCCTCCCGGTTTTCCACACCTAGCCCGTTCACCTCTTTTCTACGGGAACGCATCTGGATCTCCCAACGAGCCATGTCTGCGTAGATCAATTTGTCCGGAGCGGGAACGATCTCGGCGGCGGCATGGCCATAAACGATTGTCCAGCCTTTTCCATCACGCAAGGACTCCCGGCAGGCGTTCACCTTCTCCTCATCCAAGAAATCCGTATAAGAGAAATGAGCCCGGCGGCCAAACAACCGGTCATCCGTCAGATAAGGATAGGTCATCGCCTCTATATCTTCTGCCGATTTAAATAAATCTCGCGTATTGATAAAACGATCGGGCACGAGCGCTTGCAGTTCACGCATCAACTCCTCGTGATGAACCCCTTGGTAGCATTCCACCACCCAAACTTGTGATCCATTCGTTTCCGCATGTATCTCCGCCAATCGCTTCCGTATCGATTCCCAGCCTTTCCACAAGGTACCGTCTACAACGGTGGCCGGCATTTTATCATAATTACTTTTTCTCATCTCTTTTGATATTTAATATTGCACGCTTGTATTTAACTCTTATTTTTCTCTGCCCAATCCCTTAATAATTCAATCGCCTTAGATAACACTCCGGCCGACCCCTTGAAATTACCAGAGCCACTGGGGACACCGCCTTTGCCATACCATTCGTAGAATCCGTCATTTTGGATCACACGCTCGATCATCGGATGAATCTCCGCATAAGCCTCCTCAACCATTCCATTAACGACAAGCTGCTGGATCATCCGACCGCCAAACCAAGTCCAATCCCCGCCATTCTGATACAGATAAGCCTTTGACATTCCTCCATGGAAAAAACCATCCGGATACACGGGATATAAGGTAAGACCAATGCTTGGCATACCCGACAGGCGAACATTCTCAAGCATCTGGGCATTTACGGTACGTATCTCGTCTTTCGATAATAAGCCGGCCTCTATAGCGATAGCCGTCCCACCATGATAATGAATGGCAAGTTCATCAAAACCTTCCGGAATCGAAGATTTCTCCGGATAAATATGAGGAATGAACTTCTGGCGCTTTACATCCCATAGATGAGCCCGCACATTTCTCTCGATTCCCTCACGCAGACTTTTCCAACGGGAGGCTTGCGGAGAATCAGGAGCCATTTCCAACAAATAATCCAAGGCTATTATGAACATAGCGTTATCATATACATCGATAGCTGGATCCGACAAATCATTCATATCACATCCGAAATCGTCATTCGGCTGTACATCGCCCCAATCAGCGGTCATTGCTCCATAAAGCAATCCATATTTCTCATTATATCGTTCCCGCATCAGATAATCTACCATCGCGTTCATTCGCTCGAGAACGGTCTTCCCGGCAACTTTCTCATTCAATATCTCCCGATCACCCGTCTTACGAATGTATTTACCTACGATCTGAATCAAGGAAGACTCTTGGTCCGTCTCTACCGTATTCTTAAAAGCGACATGTTTCGGAGCGGCATTCGAATAATAAGGCGTATCATCATACCATGTAAAATCTTCTTTCAGCACATAACCATCGATCATCTCATCATTCGGCTGTTGAAGAGCGAAAAACAATAAAATAGCTTCCCGCAGTTCATGCGGATCGCTTTCCTCGCAAGCTACCTCAATAAACGTATTCATATCCCGTGCCCATATCTGCGAATAACCGCTCCCTGCGTTAAAGCCACTACGAATGGTCGCACGAGCCATACTATCCACCTTATGTAAAGCCGTGTCGGACAATATTTGATTGGCCAATCGCTGTTTCTCGGTCAATCCCGTACAGGATAAAAAAGATACAAATACAAAAGAAACTACAACTAGAATTTTATTCATGGCATTATGTTATGATTTATGTCGGCAAAATTATTTCAATAATCCAGAAAGAAATGCTACATTTGTTCCGATTTACTTGTACAATCTTATGATTTATAGATCATGGTCAAGATAAAAGAAGGATTTAAGGGAGAACGGCTCGTTTCTTTACCCGAGGAACTATTGGCAAGCTACCGGAGGGAACCGCTCATCAATAATTTATATGTACGCAAGATAGGTTTCTTCCCACGTGTTAAATATCATTTTCTCCAAAAAGAACATGGCTGTGACTACGCCATGCTTATTTATTGTACGGAGGGAAAAGGATGGTATCGTATCCTCGGTAAACAATATACCGTGGAGAAATACCAATATATCATCATCCCTCCCGGTATCCCCTACTCATTCGGGGCAGACGAGGGAGATCCATGGACTATTTACTGGTTACACTTCCAAGGGAAGCTTTGCGATCAATTCCTGCCGTCGCATCCGGTTCCGGTCACTATTTCGCCGAATGAATATTCCCGTTTACAAGATCGGTTACGGCTGTTTGAGGAGATATATAGCAGTTTCTCCATGGGATATATTAAAGAATATATGATTTATTCCTCCATGTGCCTTTACAATTTTCTGGCCTCTTTCATCTATCTGGAGCAATTCCGCCATATCATGATTCCCTCGCAAAAAGAATATCCGTTCACGGCACGGGTTATTCATTATATGCGTGAGAACATCCAGCAGAATCTTACCTTGAAGGAATTAGCGTCTTATTTCAAATATTCCCCTTCTCACTTCTCGGCTCTCTTCTTTGGCGAGACCGGGGTCTCGCCCATGAATTACTTCATACGCTTGAAAATACAGAAGGCTTGTGAATATATCGAGCTAACGAATATGAAGTTGAATGAGATCGCCACGCATCTGGGATTCGAGGATGCCGCCTACTTCTCGCGTACGTTTACGAAAGTTATGGGTTGCTCTCCTTCCGTTTATCGTAAAAAGGAGATGGAGATATAGAATTCGTTTGGATTTCTAGTATTTCTCATGAGAATAAAATATATTTGTACAATAGATATTTAAACGAACATAAAGTAAGTAGTTACTATGATAGACCTAACACAGTTCACCCCTTGGACTCTCTTTACGGATCTTGGATTCATTTCGATACTTCTATTGGTTGGCAAATTCATACGAGTCAAGGTAAAACTGATACAACAATTATTCATCCCACCCAGCTTGATCGCAGGCTTGCTAGGACTGGCGTTCGGACCTAATGGACTGGGGTGGATTCCGCTTTCCAATGACTTAGGTACTTATGCGGCTATCCTTATCGCCTTGGTGTTCGGCGCGTTGCCTTTATCTTCCCCGAACGTCTCCATGAAAGAAGTAGCGAAACGAGTCGGGCCGATGTGGGCGTACGCTCAGGTGGGTATGTTATTGCAATGGGCATTAGTAGGCTTGTTCGGATTGTACGTGATCAAGCTGATCTGGCCGGACCTGAATGACGCTTTCGGCATTATGCTGCCGACAGGCTTTTATGGCGGACACGGCACAGCCGCCGCTATCGGGTCCGCGTTCGAGGGATTGGGCTGGGACGAGGCACGCAGTTTAGGCATGACAACCGCTACCGTGGGGGTTATTTGCTCGATCATCGGAGGTTTACTGATGGTCAAATGGGCGGCCAAGCATAAACAAACCGCTTTTATCTCGGATTTCGACGATCTACCGGACGAGCTGAGAAGTGGGTTGCTGCCAGAGGATAAGCGGGATTCCATCGGAGAAGCTACGACTTCCTCCATATCCATCGATACGCTGACTTTCCATGTGGCTTTGGTATTTGTCGTGGCTTTTTTGGGATATATGGTTAGCCAAACCGTAAAGGTGTATTATCCGGTATTGGAGTTACCTGTTTTCAGTTGTGCCTTTATCATTGGATTAGTATTAAAGAAATTCTTCGACGCGACAACCATATCCAGATATATCTGCCCGCAGACGACCCAGAGGCTGAGCAGTTCCTTCACGGATATGCTGGTAGCTTGCGGTGTAGCGTCTATCAAGCTAGGGGTGATCGTAAAATATGCCTTGCCGCTTATCGTACTCATCATAGCGGGCGTGGCGATCGTCTGGTGCATAACATTCTTCTTAGGAAGAAGATTAGCCAAGACCTTTTGGTTCGAGCGCATGATTTTCGCTTGGGGATGGTGGACCGGCACGATGGCCATGGGCATCGCCTTGCTGCGGATCGTCGATCCGAAACTTTCCAGCAAAGCGATGGATGATTATGCGATGGCTTATCTGCCTATCGCTCCCATAGAGATCTTATTGATCACCTTCGTCCCCATCCTTTTCGTAAACGGATTGGGAGTTTGGTTGCTATTAGCCTGCTTGGTCCTTTCCCTACTGATCTTGCTACTGGCGTGGAAGATGGGATGGTGGATTACTCGCTCTTGATACTATTTACCGGGTTCTCGTTCGCCGCTTTCCAGTTCTGGAAACTCACGGTCAATAACGTGATTACGGTTACGATCAATAAGGCGATTAAGAATACCCACCAATGAAGCGGAGTCTTATAGGCGAAACCCTCGAGCCACATCCTCACGCCCTGCCAAGCGATCGGCGCCGCTATCACGAAGCAAATACCTACAATCCTCAGATAGGCCTTATTAAACATCAGCAGGATCTCCCCTACCGTAGCTCCATGTACCTTGCGGATACCTATTTCCTTACGGCGGTATTGAGTCTCGAACACCACTAAGCCAAATACCCCGACCAAAGAGATAATAATCGCCAGTAGACTAAAGACCGTAACCAGATCGCGCAGGTTCTCCTCTTTCCGGTAAAGATGATTAAAGATCTCATCATAGAACTCGATATTGAACGGATAGGAAGGGTCTAATTCTCTCATCGTCTCCTGGATGTGTCCTACTACGGCATGAATGTCCGATCCGGCTTTCAAGCGGATATAAGAGATTGGCAAAGAATAACCAAAGTTTCCGACCAAGAAAGCGATATTATCCTCTCCACCACGAAGCGAGGTGAATTTCACATCGTCGGAGAAACCGATAAGATGACCGGAAGAATAGCTATCGAACGCGTCACCCACTTGCATATCCAACCCCTCCATCGCCGTACGATTGAATATATAAGACACATGATCCGAAAGTTCGTCCGCCTTTGAGAAATCTCTCCCTTCTATAACCGGAATCCCCATCACCCGCAAGAAATTGGAAGATGCTATAATTATGAAATACTGAAAGTCCTTACCCTTATAATTACCGCCATTCGTGTTATACCCGTCCTTAGAGCCCACTTTCTCCATAGCGAAAGCTACATCCTCGATCCCCGGATTCTCTTTCAAGCGATTCACATATGTATCGTGATGCTTATTGTACATTGTCTCATTCAGCTCCACGATAGCTACCTGATCCTTATCGAATCCTAAAGAGAAATTCCGCATATAACTATTCTGGATTTGTACAAAGCAAGCCCCGATAATCAACACGATCGAAACAACGAACTGGACACAAATCAATGTCGTACGTAACTTACGCCCGGAAGGAGATAACCCGAAGCTGCCCTTCAGCACCAAGGCCGGAGGAAAAGAAGTTATATAATAAGCAGGATAAATACCCGCCAGCCAACCGATAACTAACGCTACGATGCCACACAAGAAAACGATCGGAAGATTTGAGACCAAACTCAAATCGGCCTCGATAAAAGGTAGCGCTTCCGCCCAATCCAATCCCCAAACGATAACGAGACTTACCAGCCATGCTATAAAACTAATAAGGGCTGCCTCTATCAATAAAGATCTGCGCAACAAAGTATCCGAACTACCCAATACCTTCTGCGTATTGATACTTTTGATTCGCAACGGAGTCAGAGAAGTGCTAAAGTTCGTGAAGTTAATAGCCGCGACAATGACGATCAGAAGGGCTATACCGAACAATAAGGCCGTGACTTCCTTGTTTCCGCTCCGGAATGTACCACCGTCTTGCGTCTCATTCATATAATAAATATCAGTCAGCGGAACGAGCCGGATCTGTTCTCCTTCATGGTAAATCTTCTTGAAATCAAAATGACGGTTGAAATTATCGGCAACCTCATCTGCCATGGCAGGATTATCAAGCAATAAATAACAAACCCAGTTACTTGAGCTAAAATTATTGATATTATAATCCGGATCGATCGCCGTATAGACCACGTTCCGAAGCTGCGTGTTCTCCGGGAAATCCTTATAAACCGCGCCAATCGTAAAGAGCTTAGCCGATTTAGTCCAGATATTTTCTTCCGCTCGCAACGTCTTACCAACCGCAGAGATATCTTCCCCAAACAACTTGTCAGCCAAGCTTCGGGGTACCATTACTTTCTCGGGATCTTTCAAGCAATCGATATCGCCTTCCACGATCGGGAACGCGAATATCTTCGGTAAACTAGCGTGGCAGGTTGTCACGATTTCCTTAAACCCAAACGGTTGCCCGTTTCTATCCACCGAGAGATAAACGCCATTCTGGCCAAAAGAAGGAGTCAACAATGTACCCGCCTCTATATGCGGGGAAGATTGGATGACAGCCTCCACAAAGGCACGGGGTAATATTGTCCCGAAAGTACCCGGAATGGTCAAGTCCACCCTAAAAATCCGCCCGGACGTAGGATGGCAACGGTCAAAAGTCCGCTCAAAATTAATCTGTATCAAAATCACGATAAAAGCGGCGAAAGCAACCGCAAGACCGGCTACGTTCAATGCGGTCGCCATTTTAAACCGCCTCAACACACTTAGAAAGTTTCGAATAATCGTTTTCATTTTATTATAGTTTCATTTATTATTCCGTTTTAATACTATCCACCGGATTCGCGTTCGCCGCACGCCAGTTTTGGAAAGTTACCGTAAACATCGTTATTAAGGAGACAATTAATAGAGCGAACGCAAATATCCACCAATAAATAGGAGTTTTATAAGCAAAACCCTCTAACCATTTCCGTACGCCATAATAAGCCAAAGGAGCCGCTATGATAAAGCAAACGCAGACAATACGGAAATAAATCTTATTGAACATAACCAAGATCTCATGGACCGTGGCCCCGAATACCTTACGAATACCGATCTCTTTCCGGCGATACTGGGTCTCGAATATAACGAGGCCGAATATACCGACAATAGAGATAATCACAGCCAACAGGCTAAACAATAAAATCATCGTACTTAAATTCCGTTCTTGATGATATAAATGATCGAAAATCTCATCATAAAATTCTACCTCACAAGGATATGTGGGATCTAAGTGGGCTACTGTCTTACGGATATGATCCACCACGCCCATGATATCGCTTCCCGCTTTCACACGAATAAAAGAATAAAGCATCAAACGAGGTTCATTAATAACAAAACCTAATTCGGAGACGCTTTGTCGCAAGGAAGTAAATTTAACATCATCTACAAATCCGATGACGGAACCATCGGCCGATTCCTCCTCAAGCCATGGAATCCGCATGATATCATTCGGTTCCATGTTCCATTTATCCCGCATTTGTCTATTGAATACATAACTATAGTTGTTACCTCTCTCATCAGACTCGGTAGGCATCCGCCCCCCAATCAATGGAATACCCATTACTTTGAAGAAATTCCAAGAAACAGAAAGAGACGTAAAATTAACACTCTGCTCTTTATATACACCTCCCCACGTACGATAGCTATCCTCCGATCCAAACTTCTGGGAACAGAACGCCACATCCTCTATTCCCGGATATTCTTTCAATCCACCCACGTAGCTATCCTTATGGTCATGCATAATATTCCGGTTCAGCTCGACAACTACTACCTGATCTTTGTCGAAACCCAAAGAATATTTTTGCATAAACCTATTTTGTTGACGAACGAACATGGCTGATATAATCAATACGATAGAAACGATAAACTGAAAACCGATCAATGCCGTACGCAACTTCTTCCCAGAGGAAGAAAGCCCGAAAGAGCCTTTCAATACTAATGCCGGAGGGAAAGAAGTCATATATAAAGATGGATAGATCCCCGCAATAAGACCTATTATAACAGATAATACAGCTAAGCCACCTACTAAACCGGGGTAAGCAGTCAATGTCGTATCCGCTTGCACAAAATACAGCCATCCCATATGTCCTAATCCCCAAACGATAAACAAAGAACAAAGGAAAGCAAGCAAACTAATACCCACGGCTTCAAATAACAGGGAAGCACGTAATATGCCAGCAGAACTCCCCAGAACTTTTTGCGTGTTGATACTCTTGATGCGCAAAGGCGCCAAAGAGGTACTAAAATTCGTGAAGTTGATACCCGCCACAATAATCACCAGAAAAGCGATCAGCATCAGTAACCGGGCTTTCTCCGCGCTACCGCTTTTCACTAAACTTCCGCTGGAATCCTCGTTCATATAATAAATATCGGTTAGGGGGACCAGCTCGGCATGTATATCTTTCGCCATATCCCCATATTGCTTCGAATAGTCAAAATGGACATCAAAATTCCCAGCCACTTCTTTCGGGGAAGCAGAAGGATCTAGCATCACGTAACAGAAATAGTTACTACTTATCCAATTCGTCAGCGCGTAATCCGGAGACATCTCCGTATAAATCACGTTCTTCAACTGTGTGTTTTCCGGGAAATCCTTATAAACACCTCCTACGACCAAATATTTCACGCCCGGTTTTGTCCAGATCCCACCATCGGGAACGATCTGCTTTCCAATTGCCGATTCCTTTCCAAATAACCGGTGAGCCATACTTTCCGGTATCAAGGCTTTTTCTGGTTCCGACAAGCAAGAAGATTCTCCTTCACGCATCGTAAACTGGAACATCTGGGTAATCTCCGGATGGCAAGTTATGATCGTCTCCTTGAAACCTTGCTTTCCCTCTTTTCTTGTAACAGTCACATACATCTCTCCTATATACGGATTGATTAACGTACCGGCCTCAATATGCGGGGAAGAGTGGATAAACGACTCTATCAACGGGCGGCAATGGATCATGCTCGCTCCATCCGGGAAAGAAAGTCCCATCCGATAAATCCGGGTCGAGTTCGGATGACAACGATCGAAGTTATGCTCAAAGCTTACTTGCATCATGATAATTAAAAACGCGGCGAAAGCGACCGCTAATCCCGCTACATTCAAAAAGGTAGCTACCTTGAAACGTATTAATACATTGATGAAATTGCGTATGATTGTTTTCATAACTTGCTCTATTTTATTGATACTAAAATCGACCCAAAAAGAGTATTCCTTAAATAAGATGGCTGATATTCATTCGTTTCAAGATATTCAAAGAAACCTTGTTCAACGCAATTGTCTCAACCTCTTCCGTACGGAAAAACTTACTTAAACCTTCGATCTTAATCATGGCTGTATTTGTTTTAATTTATTATACTCAAATCCATCTAATAATATTCAAATAACGTGCCAAACTACATATTAAACTAATACTCAATAAATTAATTCTCAATTCATAAAACAGAAGTGTCCAATAATTGGACACCATTGTACAATTATTGGACACATGCTTTTCTATGAAAGCAGCAATATGATTTTACAAAAATCTTCTATTCATTCTTAATACTATGTACTGGATTCTCATTCGCCGCACGCCAGTTCTGGAAAGTGACAGTCAATATCGTGATAACCGCTATGATAGCAAAAGCGATCAAATACACCCACCAATACATAGGAGTCTTATAAGCGAAATTCTCAAGCCATCGATGTACCACGTAACCGGCGATCGGCGCCCCCAAAACAAAACAAACACATAAGATTCGTATGTATGTCTTGTTAAACATCACGATAATCTCCTCGGTAGTAGAGCCTAATACCTTACGGATACCGATCTCTTTCTTCCGGTACTCACTATCGAATACGACCAAACCGAATACCCCTACCACCGAGATAAAGATCGCAATTAAACTAAATAAGGTAATCAATGAACTGAGGCTTCTCTCTTTCTCATAAAGTCCGTTCAATACCTCATCGAAGAAACGGACATTAAACGGATATTCCGGATCAAATGATTGAAGCGTAGTCTTGACATGTTGCATAGCCCCCCGTAAGTCAGAGCCGGCTTTTACCTTTATATAAGCGTAATTAGGTTGGTTTCCCCAATTATTAGTACCCCATACAAAAAAGGCCATAGGCGTTACCTCCGTACGGAAAGAGGCGAATTTAACATCCGGCATAAAACCGACAATCTCCATACTATCTATTAAAGATCCTATCTCCAGCCCATATTCTGTCCGGGCACGTTCGTTAAAGACAAACGTGCCATAACGTTTCGCCTTATCTTCCTCCCGGAAATCACGACCTTCCGATATTTTCACATTCATCACCTTCAAAAAAGAAGGTTCAACCGGTAGACATTGGAATTGTATATCCTTATCCCGGTATTTACGTCCCCATCCCATGTATTGGTCCTGACTAGAAAGGAGCATCTCCGCATATGTAACCTCTTCGATACCAGAGAAAGATTTCACTTGGCTGGCGAAGGCATCCCGACTTTTCCGGATATTGTTATTCATATTCGTAATAATTATCTCATCCTTATCATAACCGAGAGGGGTGTTTTGCATATAATAATTCTGCAAATACATGAATGTAGCACCAATAATTAATCCGAAAGAAGCTACATACTGCACTCCTATCAATGCATTTCGTAATTGACGTCCCTTCGGAGACAAGCCAAAACTACCTTTCAACACTAAAGCCGGTGGGAAAGAAGTCATATAATATGCTGGATATATACCGGCAAGAAGCCCGGTAGCTATTGAGATAAAAGCTGTAGCCAAAACCAATCCGATATGCATTGATAACGAAATATCGGCATTTATCAATGAGGCTATTTCCGTCTTCCCTGCAATATAAACTAATAGCAGTCCTAACAAATAAGAGATTATACTTATTAACACCGCTTCTAAAATCAAAGCAAAACGGATCACAGATTCTTTTCCCCCTAATACTTTTTGTGTATTAATACTCTTAATACGCATCGGGGTAAGTGCCGTACTGAAATTCGTGAAATTAATTCCGGCGATTATCACGATCACGATAGCTATGGCAAATAATATCATCAAAGTTTGCCTGCTGGCTTTCGGGGTCTGGTCATATTTTACATCAGTCGTATAATGAACATCAGGCAACGGATTAATACGGAAAGTCATTCCAGATCCCCCCCATGAGAAACTATTATCCTTTATTAGAGCTGGATCAAAATGTGCCTTGAAATTTTCAAATAGCCCCTCGACATTCTTCGGATTGTCCAAACGGATATAGAAAATATAATTCCAGTTTCCCCAGCTTTGGGCGTTTTCCTTCGGGTCCATCTTTTGATAAATACAATTCCGTACAGATGAATTCCGTGGATAATCCTTATACACTCCACCTACCGTTAGATGATCTCCATTCTCAAACTTCAATTGCTTGCCTACAGCCGATTGATTCCCAAAAAACTTCTGAGCCATGCTCTGCGGCAACAAAACAACGTTTGGCTCCTGTAACGCCTCCGGATTTCCTTCCTGAAATTTAAAGTCAAATACCTTCGTGAATTCAGGATAAACATTTATACATTGTTCCTTAAAAGTATTCCGTACACCATTCTCTTCTACAGAGAAAAACAAGTCCCCTCCCCAAGGATTCGCCAAGGTCCCAGCTACGATATGAGGCGAGGATTGGATAAAAGCATCGGCCAGCGGACGGCAAATAACTGCCTGCCCACCATCCTCAAACATAGCTTCTACCCGAAATATAGATTCCGTATCCGTATATCCTCGGTCAAAATTCTGATCATACTCGACTTGCATCATAATCAAGATGAAAGCAGAAAAAGCCACAGATAGTCCTAATACATTTAAAAGTGTCGCCATCTTGAAACGGCACAATACACTCAAGAGATTCCTCAAAATAGTTTTCATACGTAATTTTATATTACCTGTTATATTATTCGTTCTTAATGCTACGGACCGGATTCTCATTGGCGATATTCCAAGATTTCAGGATCACGCATCCCCAAATGATCGCTAGAACCAGTAGAGCCGTAGATATGAAAATAAAAACAGTCAGCGGTATCTTATCCGCGAATTGCCTCAACCAGCTCTCTCCTACGACTCGTGAGGCGATCACTCCTAAAAGGATAGCAGGGAAAGCCGTGACCAAAACGTCCTTAGATAAAAGACGTAAAATATTCGGGGCCGTCGCTCCATTCACCTTGCGAATCGCTATCTCCTTGCTCCTACGGTGCATCTCGTCCGTAATATATCCTAATAATCCCATTAAGGTGATCAGCAAGATAGCGATCGAGGCAACAAAGACACCGTCACGGAAATGACGGGTTCCCTCATACTGAGACTCTATAATCGTTTTCAGCACCGTAAAACCGACATCCTCATCCGGGAATAGTTCCGCAATCCGATCATTCATTTCCCGCAAATATTCCGGAGTTAGCTCGGAGACACGAACCGTAAAGTTACAATAACTCATCCGGTCACTACCAAACATGATGACCGGTAACTGGGGAGTGAAGAAGGAATTCACCATGAAATCACGGGTTACACCCACTATTTTTCCCTTTAAATTGCCCTCATCATCATAAATATATTTACCGATCGCACCATCCGTCCACCCACGCTTACTCACGAATGACTCATTCACTAAGATATCCCCGTCACCTTTTAGTGGTTGCCCCTCAAGCAAGGGGATTTTCATCAGAGAGAGATAATCGGCGTTATAGTTTACCTGCCGGGCCGTAAACAGCCAGTTTTTCTCATTATCCAGAATAGGGAAACCACCATAACCACTTAGAATGTCCATTGACGAAAGCCCCGTAGCCATGACATAAGGTAACTTCTTGAACTCGGCGGTAAGTTTGGCCGTTTTCGGATCATCCATATTATTCAAGGGGGCATACACTATATTTTCCGGATCATATCCTAAATCATTATTCATTAGCCGATCATATTGCAATAACACGATCACCAATAATGTAATGACAAACGCTATTCCCCCAAACTGGATAAAGAGCAAACTCCGCTTCCATCCCTGCTTACTCGAAGTAGATACCCGGAATACTTGGGTAACCGGGATAACGCTGAACAAACGGGCCGGTAGCAAGGCGGACAAAATGAATATAGCCAAGATCATGATCGCAGGAAGCCATATAGTCTGCGCATTCAATAAAGTGCCCAAAGTAGGAACAGCCGCCATATCCGCTACATATTCCCGGAAAGCGAATAAAAGCAATGCCATACATACAAGAGCCACAACAAATAAAGCCGCCGTCTCAAACAAGAACATATTGAAAATGTCCTTACTGGAAGCTCCATTACATTTGTGTACTCCTACGGATCTCGCCCGGATCGGCAGAGAAGATACCGAGTTCAAGATATAATTCATCGCCGCCACGAATAACAAAGCGAAAGCCAGTACGCTCATGATCACCACCATCCGCTTCACCTCGGTACTTTGCGTATATATCTCCGAGACCGGCTTGATATAAAGCTCCATCTCAAAACCTTGTTTCCTCTCCCTTTCTACATCTATATATTTAGGCAATAAAGCCGGTATTTTCTGATTGATTTGTTTCGGGAACACACCCGGTTTCAGGCGGATATAGCCCAGATAACTATCGTCGGCACCCCAACCGGCATAGGCACCGAACTGGGTTTTCATATTAATGAAAGAAGCGACAGCGTCAAAACGTAAATGACTATTTTCCGGTATGTCACGGAATATCCCGGCCACCGTATAAGGATAGTTTTTTCCGTACAGCAGTTGTTTCCCGATCGGATCTTCCTTGCCAAATATACGTTCAGCCATTTTTTCCGATAAGAAAACTTGATCTTCGATTCCCAACAAACGGTCATCCCCCCTTAGCACCTTGATTCCCATCGTACGGAAAAAGAGGGAATCCGCCATCATCAAATGAGGCTTGAACCGATCCTCACCATGATACAATACGGCCCCGTACCTTCTCCGGCAAACCGTCGCGTACTGTATCTCGGGGAACTCTTGCCGCAAAGCCTCCGGGATCGGGGCAAATAGGATACGAGACTCATCTTCCTCTCCCGTTTTATCATCATTGTATCGCACATGCACGCTATACAAATCTTCCACTTGGTCAAAAAATGTATCGAAGCTCAATTCAAAAGCGACCCTAGCGAACAGGATCAATCCCACTCCAAGTCCTAGTGTCAAGGACAGAACCTTGATCACATTTCCCCCTCGGCCTCGAAGTAAATAACGGATTGTATAATATAGCTGTCTCATCGATTTGTATTTAAGTTAAATTGAAAGCTAACCGACCTTCACAGGCCAATTAGCTTATAAAAAACTCTTGTGTGTATGTGTTTATGTCATGTTGACTAAATAAATTCACTAACGGAAGAAACAACGCTACCGTCGAATAAATTGATCACACGGTGAGCGAAACCCGCGTCGTGCTTGGAGTGCGTCACCATTACGATCGTCGTTCCCTCCTTATTCAGCTCGGTGAGCAGCTGCATAACCTCGGCACCATTCTTGGAATCCAAGTTACCCGTTGGCTCATCGGCTAAGATTATCTTTGGGTTGGAAACTACCGCACGGGCAATCGCCACACGCTGCTGCTGACCTCCGGAGAGTTGCTGAGGGAAGTGAGCCGCACGGTGGCTGATATTCATTCGTTTCAAGATATCCGTTACCATCTGTTTACGCTCCGACGCCTTGATCTTTAGATAAGTCAACGGCAGCTCCACGTTCTCAAAAACGTTCAACTCGTCTATCAAGTTGAAGCTCTGGAACACGAAACCGATGTTTCCCTTACGGACCTGCGTACGCTCTTTCTCTTTCAAGTGTCCTACCTCTTGGTCGCCCAAGTAATAATTTCCCTCGGAAGGGTTATCCAGCAAACCCAGAATATTCAACAACGTAGACTTACCGCAACCGGAAGGTCCCATGACAGCGACGAACTCGCCATCTTTTACCTCCAAAGAAACCTTATTCAACGCAATTGTCTCAACCTCTTCCGTACGGAAAAACTTACTTAAACCTTCGATCTTAATCATGACTGTATTTGTTTTAATTGTTATCTAACTGTTTAATTTACCATATCTAATTCAAATAGTGTGCCAAACTAACTAAATATTTAATTATCAAACAAGTAGTATTTTACTTTCCAAAACAGACTGTCCAATTATTTGACAGTGGTGTACAAAATTTAGACACTACTGTCCAATATCTTGACATAAAGAAACACCTCCCAGCTTCACAGATGAGAGGTGCTATTGTTGACTTATCTACATAGTAAAACCTACATGTCACTACTTGATCTTATCTCTATATCTTTTTCCTCCGGCATGTCGAAGTTCTCAATGACTGTCAAGAGAAGCTCCTCTTCATCAACATTTATAGAATAAGAAACTGTATTTTTACCCTTCGAGAAACGGATAAACCAACTAACCACCCCATCGTTCTCATTCTCGATCACTTGATAAGCCTCTTCCTTGTCCCGCTCAAAAGCGGATTTAATTTCTTGTTGTAATGCGGCGTGGCCCTCCACGACGAAAGAAGAGACTATCTTATATACCTTTTTAGTTTTCGGATCTTTATTCGTTACTACGCTTTTATCGATCGTCTTATCCGCTTTACATTTCTGCACGACAGCCTCCAAATTCTTCTGTGCCCATAACTCTGTACTGAAACTTCCCACCAAAAGGCATAATACCACCCAAAAACATTTACTTGCTTTCATAACTTCTTTTGTTTATTAGTTAATTTACTATTTATCCAATTCCAAGATCTTATAAACCTCCTTACGTACCTGAGTATCCGGAATATTCCTCAGTAGAGTCTCCCGTTTCTTCTCGAACCGCTTATTCATCCTTTCCGGCAAATAAGCTATTTCATCCGCATTTCTTAAGAGCTGATCCGCATTCTTCTCCATCGCTTCCGCCGCTCGGGATATGACCTCCAATTCGGGTTGTATCTTCTTTATATCTGTCATTACGACACCATTGCGCACGATGTAGCTTCCCTCATAAGGGTTAAAAGAAGCATTTTGATTCATAAAGACCGTATTCACCAAAAACAACAAAAGAGAAGCCGCCACGCAAACTGCGATTGCCCATCCTATTTTTCGTTTATAAGAAATTTCCTTAGCGGGTAGCCTCAATTCCGGAGTCTCGCTAAAATCCAAGGCAATGCCACTCTCGAAGTATCCGAATACCTCCCGATAACGTTCCAGATGGGCGGGAATATCCGGACGGGCGAAGAACTCATACAACACTCGCTCCTCCTCGTTCGAGGTCTGGCCCTCGAAGAAGCGGTCTAATAAATCCTCTATAGACTTGTATTCCTCTGTTTTCATAACGTCTGCATTTTAAAGAATTGCTCTCTCACCCGTTTACGGGCACGGGAAAGATTCATACGTACCGCCTCGGGGGTACTTCCAGTCAACCCGGCGATTTCCTCTACCTCGAAACCATCCACGTGTTTCATGCGAAGAATGGTCTGTTGAAGTCCCGGTAGTTTATTGATAAGCCGCATTACATGCTCCAAACTGTCTTTTTGTTCCAGCTGGGTATAAGGCGTGGAGGCATCGCAGATAAAGAATTGTTCGCCCGCCTCACCTTCCGTGCGTTCACGAACTTTCATCCGATTCAGGCAAAGGTGCTTTGTGATTTGTACAGACAAGGCCATTACATTATTATAATAGTCTAACTCGCCACGCATATACCACAGTTTCAAAAAGACTTCCTGCATGATATCCTCGGCATCCTCCGGGTTATCCAGCAGCCTTCTCGCGTAAAGGAATAGTTTCTCCCGCAAAGGCAATATCTCTTTTTTAAACTGTTCTTGTTCCATTCTATCTTAATGACAATCGAGAAAAGAAAACGTAACATGGCTGGAGAAAATAAATTCAAGGTCTTTGTCATTCTAGTATTATAGTCGTGCCACCCTTATGGCACGATAATGCCACGGCGATGGCACGATGATGCCATAGCGATGGCACAACGATGCCACGCTGGTGGCACAGCCGTGCCACTATAACGGCACGGGCTTGGCACTGTAAGTTATTACTAAATAGCCCTATACATCACAGATACGGATACACTTCTCCAAGGAAGCGATCTTGTCTTCTTGGGCGGGGACGAACTCCTGCCCAACGAAGCCTTTATAGCCTGTCTCCATAAGAGCCTTGATGATAGCCGGATAATAAAGTTCCTGCGTCTCGTCGATCTCGGCACGTCCCGGACTACCTCCGGTATGGACATGGGAGAAGTATTGATTATATTTCCGGATATTCTCGATGATATTCCCCTCCATGATCTGCATATGATAAATATCATATAGTAACTTAAAATTAGGGGAACCGATACGGCGACAAAGCTCCGCCCCCCAAACCGTATGATCGCACAGATAATCCTTATGGCCGACACTGTTCAAAAGCTCCATGGTCAAGACGACCTTATGTTTCTCCGCTAACGGGATAAGGCGCTTCAACCCCTTCTCGCAGTTCTCCCAGCCTTGCAAGTCCGTTACGCCATTACGTCTGCCGGAGAAACAAATCAAGTTTGTCAATCCAGCGTCCGCCACCATCGGGATCACCTTCTCATAACTGGCGACCAACTCGTCATGCAAGGCCGGATCATTGAAACCTCGATCTATTCCAAGCCCGGCCCCTTGCGCCATCGCCACCGTCAGGCCATGTTTTTGTACGATCGGCCAATCTACCGGGTCCAGCAACTCAACGGATTCAATCCCTATATGCTTGCAGATCTCACAGAACTCGTCCAGCTTATAATCGCCGAAACACCATTTACTTACGGAGTGGCGGACATTTCCTTTCAAGGGTTCCTTCACGTCTGTTTTCTTTTTCGCGGCGGCTGCCGCCTCAATACCTGTAGTCGCCAAAGCCACGCCTCCAGCTAAAAATGTCTTGATAGCCGTTCTTCTTGATATGTTTTCCATGTATTCGAATTTGATAGTTAATAGGAGACAAATATAAGAAAAATCGGATATAATATCCTGAGGCGTTGGTATTACATCCAAAAACACTACTTTTGCATCGGAAGTCACTCTACATGAAAAACACATCATATACAAAACGATCTATTTATCTGATCCTATTCTTTATAATAGGATGCACTTCATCCCTATACGGAATGGAAGGCGCAGGTGTGTATTTCAAGGCGAGCCTATGCGGAAAAATCTATAAGCATTTATCCTTTCTTGTAGAAGAGGACATCCGTCCGAGAGATGACTTTAAGGAAGCGGAATGGTTCCTCACCACCGTTGAGGTAAACTACAAGTTTAATAAATATCTTCTGGCAGGAAGCGGATATATGTCTCTAGCACGATACAAGGCATCCGACGAGTTACGAAACCGATATTATCTCTATGCTACGGGGACTTATTCGGCCGGACGTTTTACCCTCTCTGTCCGGGAACGTTTTCAAAGTACCTATAAGGTTCACGCCGAACATCCCAAGAATTATCTGCGTTCGATGCTGACCCTCTCCTATAAGATCGGCAAGAGTGGTTTCTGTCCTTTTGCCTACACCGAGGTCTTCAATGATACGCGAAATAAGATGCGGTCCGATAAGATCCGTTTCTCCACAGGAAGTAATTACCAACTAAACCCGAACAATAACCTCCAACTCTATTATCGCTACCATATATTTAATGTAGACGATCCCGTGAATTACCGCCATGCGATCGGTATCTGCTATACCCATCGTTTTTAATAAGAATTTTCGTACCTTTGCGCCCCGAGTGCTTGATAAACCTCGTTAAAAACAAGAAGACATGCAAAAAACAGTTACAGTACCTTTCATGCTGCTAGGTATACTTTTTAATATATGCCTTGTAGCGTCCAATCTTTTAGAGACAAAAGTAGTGCAAGTAGGCGGTATAACGGCTACCGCAGGTTTGATCGTATTCCCGATCTCGTATATCATCAATGATTGTATAGCGGAAGTGTGGGGATTCAAGAAGGCACGGCTAATTATCTGGAGTGGCTTCGCCTCTAATTTTCTGGTGATCGCATTCGCGCAATTGGCGGTATTATTACCGGCCGCCCCTTTTTGGGAGGGTGAGGAAGGTTTCAATTTCGTCTTCGGGATGGCCCCACGTATAGCGGTCGCCAGCTTGATAGCGTTTTTGGCCGGTTCTTTCCTGAACGCCTATGTGATGAGCAAAATGAAAATCGCCTCCAACGGAAAGAATTTCTCGTTACGAGCGATCGTATCTACCCTTATCGGTGAGAGCGCCGATTCCCTGATCTTTTTCCCGATCGCCTTCGCCGGATTGATCCCGGCCGGAGAATTGCTTATCATGATCGGGACGCAGGCGGTACTTAAATCCTTGTACGAGGTTATCATCCTTCCCGTCACCATCCGTGTCGTAAAGTACATCAAGAAAGTAGACGGGAATGATGTGTATGATCTTGGTACCTCGTATAATATCCTAAAGGTTAAAGACATTTAGGCCGGGACCAAACAATGACCGGCCTTCATTTGAATAGATGCGACCAATCCTCCCTTTGCTGCGGCATATAGGACTTCATTCCCAATAATTCAGCCGCCCGGCAATTCACGGAAGCGTCATCAATCAGCATAGTCTCCTCGGCTAAAAGATTCGAGTCCTTCAGTACGTACTCAAAAATATCCGCGTTCGGCTTCAGCATATGCAATTCGTAAGAGAGGTAAATCTTATGGAAGAAATCTTGGGCACAAAGACCTTGATAAGAGAAATAGGTATCTTCGGACCATTTCCAATGAAGCTCGTTCGTATTGCTCAGAAGCATCGTATTATAGCGTTCACGAAGCTCCAATAGCAGACGCAACTTATTTTCCGGGACGTCTCCCAACATGGCGATCCATGCCGTGTCGATTTGTTCGTCCGTCAGGGGCTTTCCCGATAAGGCACGAATATCATCGCGAAACTGTTCCACCGAAATCGTTCCCAACTCTAATCGCTCAAACAAGTCCTTATGTTGATAGTTATTCGTGATCTGTTCCCGGATATTCTCCACGCCCAGATTCTCGAAAGCCTCGATACAACGGTTGCGAGTCAAGTTAATAAGCACACCGCCCAAGTCTATAATCAAGTTCTTTATGCCTTCCATATCATTTCTTTTTATACCAGCTACGACGTCTACGATGTCGTCTTTTCTGTTGATAACGATTGATCCGCTTGTAAACGACCCAGACAAACAACAAGCCGAAAACAGCGAATATCAATATAACAATCCAAGAGTTAAGATTGTCACCTTTTACCCGGCTCCACATTTCCAGAACCACCTCTGTCTCGTTCCCGAAATCACGGATCATGGCACAACGTTCCACGACCTTCCGGTCCGGATATTGAGCCGGGTCTATCTGGATACGCTCCGCTCCCGGTCCGAAGAAATAACTTACGTCCGAGAACTCGGTCAGCGTCGTATCGATCTTTTCCGCCAATATTTCCGGGGTAGCCACGGTGCTGACATATCCGGTCACTTCCATATTACGGCTGACGATGTCCGGACGGCATAGATAGTCCATAAAATAACTGGCGGCCTTCACGTTGCGAGCGTATTTAGGGATCGCCCAACCATCGTACCAGATATTACTACCCTCCAAAGGAACCTCATACCCCAGATCTACGCCTACGGCACTCGCCTCTTCCATGGCCCAGACCGCGTCACCGCTCCAAGTGAAATTCAGCCACGCCTTTCCTTTCGTCATCATCTCCTTACCGAAATCGGCCTCCCAACCGGCGATATTCGGTTTCATTTTCTTTAAGTATTCCTCGGCGATAGCGATCATTTCCGGGGAGCTATCGTTCATCAATTGCTCCACCGTGATCGTACCATTCGCCAATTCCCTCGCATGGGCGTATATGATAGCGGTTCCATAAGCGTCACGATAACTATCCTTCATCAAGATCTTATTCCTGAAACGAGGGTCCCAAAGGCATTTCCACGACATTACCTCGTCCCTCGAGACATCGGCTTTATTATACAACAGGCCGGCGGTTCCCCACATATAAGGAACCACGTAGTCGGTAGTCTTACGGCCCGGCTGACTTAACTTATTCAGTTCCTCTTGGATATAGGGAGAGACATTGTCGATATAATCCGGTGTCTTCCCGAAATTACGGTCGATCGGTAGCAAGAGATTTTTCCGCAGCATGCGCTCAAGGATATACTCCGAAGGGCAAATCAAGTCGAAATCCTCATGTCCCCGCTCGATCTTGGTCAACATGATCTCGTTGATATCAAAGACCTGATAGATAATCCGGACTTCCTCACCCGTCTGTTCCTTATACCATTTCGGGAAATCCGTCAGGACGTCCTCGTCGATATAATCTCCCCAGTTATAAATCTTCAAGATCTTGCTTCTCTCCTCGTCCGAGCGCCCGCAAGAAGTGAACAGCCCCATAAGCAGGGCCAAAACAGACAGAATCGATATAAATTTCTTCATTTTCATTTACGCTCGCTTCGCTTTCTCAGCACGTTTATTTATAACAATCAACAATACTAACACGGTTACGAATATAATCGTTGAGAGGGGACGCAACTCCGGGGTCAAACCTCCTTTCCGGGCATCCGCGTAGATAAAGGTGGAAAGGGTTTCCAAGCCCTCATTACCAATTGTAAATATGGTCACGGCGAAATCGTCGATAGATAGCGTGAAGGCAAGGATAAAGCCACTGATCATGCCCGGACGGATTTCCGGGAAGATCACCTTCCGCAAGGCCTGAAACGGAGTCGCCCCCAAATCCAACGCCGCCTCGTAGATATTCTGGTTCATTTGTTTCAAGCGGGGCATGACGCTTAATACCACATACGGCGTACAGAACGTGATATGCGCCAGCACGACCGTCGTCAAACCTTGAGAGATCCCTAAGCTGACAAACAACAGGAACAAGGAAATACCGGTAATGATATCCGGATTCAACATCGGGATGTTATTGACAAAACTCACGGCATTGCGGGCCCTTGCCTTCAAATTAAAGATCCCGATAGCGGCTACGCTCCCCAACAAGGTAGATACCGTAGCGGCTATCATGGCGATAGCGAACGTATTCCAAAGTGCGCTGACCAACGAATGTTGTACGTTGCCGGCAAAAAGAGAGCTATATAATTTCGTGGAGAACCCGGTCCAGTTACCCAGTACTTTCGCCTCCGTAAACGAGAAGATCATGATAATCAAGATTGGCGAGTAGAGCAATAATAACAAAGCCCATAGATATCCCTTAGCTAAATATTTCACCATCAGATAAGCCCTCCCTCATTCGCCGAATCACTGCTCTCATTGCTGAACAATCCCGTGATTCCGATTAATAACAACATGATAAGAGAAAGCGCCGCCCCGTAGTTCCACATACCGTTATTGATATTCTCCTGTATGGTCGTACCGAAGAGCTTGATATTGTTCATCGTCAACAACTCGGCGATGGCAAACGTAGAGATGGTCGGCATAAACACCATCATGATACCGCTCATCACTCCCGGCATCGATAGTGGGAATACGGCCTTGATAAATACCTGCGACGGATTCGCCCCCAAGTCTTGCGCCGCCTCTATCAAGCTGTGATCCATTTTCTGGAGTGTATTATAAATCGGGTAGATCATAAAGGGCAGGAAGTTGTACACCATACCAAAGATCAAGGCCCCCTCTCCCAGCGGGAAATTCAAGAAATCGAACAAAGCCACGGTAGCCAACGTACGGATCAAGATATTGACCCACATCGGAAGGATAAACAAAACGACCATCGTACGGGAAGTATTAAATCGGGCTTGGCTCAATATCCAAGCGGCCGGATATCCCAGCAGCAGACAAAGTATGGTCGTTATCAAAGCGATCCCGACTGAATACACGAAGGTGTTTATCGCCTCGGGATGGATCATAAACTTACGGAAATTGGCGAAGGTAAACATCCCTTCGTCATTCGTAAAGGCGTAATACACGATCAAGAGGAGCGGTATCACGACAAAGATGGCCAAGAACAGGACATAAGGAATGGTCCAGTTCCTTCGTCTCATAAAAAATGCAGAAAACGTATTGATCACTTCCTTCCCTTTTTAAGCATGAATAATTCGAATTTTATCCGGGGCGATCGTTATGCCGACATGGTCTCCATCATCCCATACATCGTTGGTATCGACAAAGATGTCCTCGTCCCAATCCGTAAACACGGTCAGATGATAATGGTTGCCTTTGTAGAGGATAAATTTCACCTCTCCGGTCAGGCGACCGTCTTCCTCGTTATCCTCCAAGATCACATCTTTAAAATCGATCTCGACTTTCACAGGCGTATTTGGCTCTATATCGGTTACTTCCTTGCATTCGAACGTACAGCCTAGGAATTCCACATGCGTAGCGTCAATGAGCTTTCCCTCGAAGGTATTGCAAATACGCTCTTTCTTCATTACATGGATATCGAAAGGCTTGATAAGAAGCCCGACCTCGCTACCCGCCTCGAAGCAATGGTAATCCTGTACCATGAACTCGTATCCGTTCGGGGTTTGCACCATCATCTCATAATGCACGCCCTTAAAGATGGAGGAGGTTACCGTACCCGTCAGCATCGCCGCCTCCGACGGCTCGAAGATGTAAATATCCTCAGGGCGCAACACGACATCTACCGGCATTTGCTCCCCGAATCCCTCATCCACGCACTCGAACTCATGACCGGCGAAAGAGACTTGCTTATCCTTGATCATCGTTCCGTTCAAGATGTTACTCTCACCGATGAAATCAGCGACAAACGAATTGACCGGCTCGTTATAAATATCGATCGGGGTACCGATTTGCTGGATCTTTCCCTCGCTCATGACAACGATCGTGTCGCTAAGCGTCAGCGCTTCCTCTTGGTCGTGGGTCACGTACACGAACGTAATGCCTAAGGACTTATGCATCTCTTTCAATTCCATTTGCATGTCCTTGCGCATCTTCAAGTCCAAGGCCGCCAACGGCTCATCCAGCAATAACACCTCCGGCTCATTCACGATAGCGCGAGCGATCGCCACACGTTGCTGCTGGCCACCGGAAAGGGAATCGACATCCCGATCCTCATAGTCTGTCAACCCTACCATTTTCAACGCCTGTTTCACTTTCTTCTCGATCGTGGCGGAAGGAAGTTTCTTCAGCTTCAGGCCAAAGGCGATATTATTGTACACATTCAGATGTGGAAATAAAGCATATTTCTGGAATACCGTATTTACGGGACGTTTATGCGGCGGCGTCTGCGTAATCTCCTTCCCGGACATCGTGATAACGCCCTCGGAGGCCGTCTGGAAGCCGGCTATCAAACGCAACAGGGTAGTCTTTCCGCAACCGGAAGGCCCCAAAATGGTTACAAACTCGCCCTTGCGGACCTGTAAATTTACATCATTCAGCACGGCCTTCTCGCCAAAATACTTCGATACGTGCTCCACGCTGATAATGCGATCCGATTTTCGTATTGACATTCTCGCTTGATCTAATTAGAATTAAACAATCATGAACAATGTTCTTATTTATTTTTGCGCGAATGTACAGATTTTAATAAGGCCGGGCACTATCGTTTTTACAAAATCTGACCTTACACCGGGTGAGAAGCGTCGCATTTCTCCAAGATTCGACCTCGCGCCCGACGCGGGCGGGATATTTGGGAAATATTCAATCCACGTATATCCGGTAGCTCCCCGATCCCAATCGGTACACAGCCTTCCCATCCTTCAATCCCACGGGCGTGATCCCCTCCTGCCCTTTCTCCATACGAACGGACTTCTCCGATTTGGCGGGCAGATATAAGGTAGCCGTCGTATTGGCGGGGATGGTCGCCTCGTATATATAGCCCCTCTTTTGGATTTGCCATCCACTCTCGATACGGCCATAGGCGGAATCGTAATGACCCCGGATGAACGAGAAGGTTCCGCCGATACGGGGTTGAAGGATGATGTGCTTATAGGCGGGTTGTTCCTCATCCCGCTGGATACCCAAGGTATAAGCTATCATCCACTCCTCGATAGCGCCATACGAATAATGGTTGAAAGAGTTCATATCCACAGGGCCGAAGCCATTTACCAACGTGTAGGAATTCCAACGTTCCCAAATCGTGGTTGCGCCTTGCAGGACAGGGTATAGCCATGAAGGATAGGCGGTTTGCTCAAATAATTTATAGGCGACATCGTCATAACCATTGTCGGATAATACCAAATTCAGGTAAGGCGTACCGATAAAGCCAGTCGTAAGCGTATAATTATGTTTCTTGATATTCTCTACCAGATGCCGGATCGCCAAGGGTTTGTTTTTCTCATTGAACAGATCAAACTGGAGAGGAACCACGTATGAGGTCTGCGTATCTACGATTTTCGCCTCGGTAGCCGCCGTTCCGGGCCACATACCTACTTGCGAGTCCTTACCAAAGATAGATTCCACCGTCGGGGCGAACGTGCGTCCTTCCTCGTTTACAAACAGGTCGTTAAAAGACCTCTTCACGTTCTCGTAGAAAGTACGGAAACGCCTTTGGTCCGCGTCCTTCCCTAAACGTTTCGCTACCTGCTCCATAATCAAAGCGTCGTAGGCGGAGTAAGCGGTGTTCGTCAACATGGAATTCGTCGGCTCGATAGCCAGCCAATCGCCGAAACCACCGAAGGGCTGTACATAGCGTACGGCACGACGCTCCAAATAATCCATATAAGCGACCATGGAAGCGTAATGCTGTTCCAGAATACGCACGTCTCCGTATTGTTGATACATTTGCCACGGTACGATCACGCCGGCTTCCATCCATCCCATGGCACCTCCGCCATCCTCCGCGCCGTGTGGAGGGAAACCGACCACGGGTATATAGTTCGCGTAACTACCGTCATCTCCTTGATTATCCCGAACCGAGTAGAGCCAACGGGTGTAAAACGGATCGACATTCATATTATAAGTAGCCGTACGAGCGAATACCTGCGCATCCCCTGTCCAGCCCATACGCTCATCCCGTTGCGGACAATCGGTCGGAACCGACAGGAAATTACCCCGTTGGCCCCAGATGATATTGCTGAACAAACGGTTGACACGCTCGTCCGATGTCTCATAACCGCTCGTCCGCGCACCGATAGATTCCAGCACGATCCCTTTCACCGCCTCCAAGGGTAACGGCTTGTCCAACCCGTGAATCTCCACGTAACGGAAACCATGGAACGTAAAGCGAGGCTCATACGTCTCACCCGCCGCATCCCCTTTCAAGATATAACGATCCGTGGAAAGGGCGCTCCGGTAATTATCCGTATAGACTTGCCCTTTCTTCTCCTTATACATCGCGATCGTGTACGGGGCGACCGGCTCGGTAGGGATCGTTTCCGGATAATTCATCTCCCCGAAACGGATCGTGATTTCCTGTCCGGCCTTTCCCTTGAAAGTCAGACGGGGAACACCGACCATATTCTGCCCCATATCATAGACATAGACGCCGGGAATAGGCTCTACCATGGACTGAGCGGTCAGGGTCACATTATTTTGTATCGGACTGCCTACATATCCTTGGATCTCCACATTTACCGGAGGAGCGGCGAATAAGGTCGCCGGTTTCCATGACGAGTCATCAAAACCCGGAGCATCCCAGCCGTTCACCTCTTTCCGGGCATCATATTCCTCTCCATTCTGAAGGCCGTTAAAAGTGATCGGTCCCCGGTCATAACATTTCCAGCTATCATTCGTAACGATCGTCTCACGAGTACCGTCGGCATACTCGATCACGATCTTTCCCAATAAGGACTGGCGGGTTCCGTATTGATCCTGCCAACCGGTAAGGAAACCGCTATGCTCGCTCCACCATCCGGCGCCCAACATCGCCCCGATACCATTATCGCCTGGTCGTAGCAAATCCGTTATATCATACGTATTATACATGATACGGTAACGGTAATCCGTCCAACCCGGATTCAGATAATCCTTTCCAACCTTCCGCCCGTTCACCGAGAACTCGTAGACACCCCTAGCGGTAGCATATAAACGGGCGCTCTTGACCGGTTTCTCTATCTTTATCGCTTTCCGGAGCATGGGAGCGGATACGTTCTCGCCCGGATACCAGACATTGAGCTTTCCCTCCCCTTTCTCCACATAAGTCTCGGCAGGATTGTACAGAAGCGTATTCCACGTATCCTCGCTGATACGCAAGTTGGAGAATGTAGCGGTCTGCCCTTTAGGTTGCAGGAAACCGATCGCATACAAGCGGCAATGATAAACCAACTCTCCATCCGGATAAGGATACACGGTGAAAGCTCCTTCCTTGCCTCCCCAGAAATCACCACGGCTCTTCCGTTCTTTCTCCTCGGGAGTCAAAGAGGAATTCACCAAGGTCTTTCCATCGATCTCTATATCCACGAAATATTTCAAGGCATATTGGGCCGTCGTCACCTTCAACCGGATATGATGTACCTTATGTTTATCCGAGGCTGGGATGATAGAGGCCAGACTTTCCGCCGCATCTTGCCTCGTTTTTCCATCTGTGGTATGACGTAAAATGAAACGGGCGTCCCCCGAACCATTCAAATCCAGTTCAGCAGACACATAATTATCAGCGTCCCTCGCCCCAAAGACAAATACGGCTTTATCATTACCCTCGGCCACCCGCACATCATAGTCGATCACATAATGCGAGCGATATTTGGAGAGTTGTGTCTCCGACGAGCCGATCCAACGGGCGCCACTCCATCCGGAACCCAGAAGACCGGTCTCGAACCACGCAGGCTCGGTGGAGGTAATTTCCGTTCCCGATTCATCCCATACGGAAACTTTCCAATAATAGCGAGTGGAAGGTTGCAATGCTTTTCCTTGATAAACTACGCCGACCGATTCCCCGGAAAGAACCTTTCCCGAATCATAGATATAACGCCCGGCAGCCAATTGCTCCGGACTATCGGCCACCCATAACCGATAAGCCTGCCCACAGGCCCCATAGCGATCGGACTCCATCTGCCAGTTAAAACGTGGCTGACTGACATCAATTCCCAGTGGATTGGTTTGATACTCAACCTGTAGGTTCTTCAATACGGTAACCGCACCCAGAGGTAGCCATCCGGCCAGCAACCCTAAGATTATAGACAAAATACATCGTGTGCTCTTCATAATACAAAGAATTAAAATGATAACGGTACAAAAATATCCATTATCATCTTAACTCTTTGTTTCATTTTTGGGAGAAGATGTAGCAGTTTTGACACTACTCAATCTCTCCTACCATCTTGGACGGGTCTACCCAACGATCAAACTCCTCGGCGGTCACATAACCGGACTCGATAGCCGCCTCCCGCAAAGTCTTATTTTCTTGATAGGCTTTCTGGGCGATAGCGGCGGCCTTGTAATATCCTATTTTCGGATTCAAGGCGGTAACCAGCATTAAGGAGCTATCCAGATGGCGTTTGATGTTTTCGTTCACCGGGGTAATGCCTTTTACGCAACGTTCGCTGAAATTCAGGCAACCGTCACCGATCAAGCGGGCGCTTTGCAAGAAGTTCGAGATAATAACCGGCTTAAATACGTTCAACTCGAACTGCCCGTTGGAGCCGGCTATCGAGATTGTCACGTCGTTACCCATTACTTGAGCGGCGAGCATCGTCAATGACTCGCATTGCGTAGGATTCACCTTTCCCGGCATGATGGAGGAACCCGGCTCGTTCTCCGGCAAATGGATCTCACCGATACCGGCACGAGGACCTGAGCCCAACATTCGTATATCGTTCGCGATCTTCATTAAGCTGACCGCTACGGATTTCAAGGCTCCATGCGCCTCAACCAAGGCATCATGGGTAGCTAGGGCCTCGAATTTATTCGGAGCGGTTACAAAAGGAAGCCCAGTCAACTCTGATATCTTCTTAGCGACACACTCGTCATAATTGACCGGGGCGTTAATACCGGTCCCAACCGCCGTACCTCCTAAAGCCAACTCGGAGATATGCGACAGGGAATCCTTTACTTTCCGTATACCATATTCCAATTGAGCCGCATAGCCACTGAACTCTTGCCCCAATGTCAATGGAGTGGCATCCATAAAATGAGTCCTCCCGATCTTCACGATCTTCATGAACTCCTCACTTTTTAGCGCCAACGCACGATACAGACTCTCCAATCCCGGGATCGTCACCTCCGCAGTCACCTTATAGGCGGCAATATGCATAGCGGAAGGAAACGTATCATTGGAGGATTGCGATTTATTCACGTCATCGTTCGGAAGCAGCACTTTCTCCTTATCCGTTAGCTTTCCTCCGGTCAGCACATGCGCCCGGTTGGCGATCACCTCATTGACATTCATATTCGTCTGGGTCCCGCTCCCCGTTTGCCATACGATCAAGGGGAAGGAGTCATTTAATTTACCCGCCAAGATCTCGTCGCATACCTTACCGATCAACTCGCATTTCTCCGGAGACAAGACGCCGGCGTCTTTATTAGCCAAAGCCGCTCCTTTTTTCAAGTAAGCGAACGCCTCTATCACCTCTTTGGGCATCCGGCTAATATCGGTGGCGATCTTGAAATTATTCACGCTCCGTTGTGTTTGCGGCCCATAATAAACGTCCACCGGCACTTCCACCTCACCTAAGGTATCTTTCTCTATTCTATACTTCATGACACATAAGTTTTATTAATCTCTTCTATGTATAAACTATCCGGATATCGAATTGTTTATGTTACATTCACAAGTATATCATGAAAAGACATTTATCATGGAACAGAATTCAGATCATAGAAAAACGGCTTATTTCGCCTCCGATGTTTTTTAATAGTTTTTCTTCTCGTCAATAATGTATTCGGGACGGGCCTTGATCTCGTCAAAGAGGATACCGACATATTGCCCTAACACGCCGACCGTCAATAGCTGCACACCTCCAAAGAAGATAATGGAAGTCATGATAGAAGTCCAGCCAACCTCGGCGTTACTAAAACCATAGATCTTGCCCAACGTGAACCAAACCGCCAAGATTATACCGACCAATACGGATATAAACCCGAGACTCGTCGCCAAACGCAACGGCTTCTTCGAGAAATAAAGCATTGCCGTCGACGCAAATTTCAGCATCTTACTAATCGGATATTTCGTCTCGCCGGCGATACGCGCCTCACGCTCATAATAAAACGGCACTTGGTGGAAGCCCACCCAGCTTATCAAGCCACGGATATATTTTCCCCGTTCCTTAAAACGGTCGAACTCATTCATCACCTTCCGGTCCACTAAACGGAAATCTCCTGTATCCAGCGGGAAATGGACCTCGCTCATATAATTCATCACCCGGTAAAAAGCCTTGGAGGTGAACAGCTTGAAAAGACTCTCCCCTTCCCGTGACTTACGGACGCAATAAACCACGTTGGCATCCTCTCTCTCCTGCACTTCCAGCAGATCCGGAATCAATTCCGGCGGATCCTGCATATCGGCGTCGATGATAATCGCCAAATCAGCGTCACAGTTATTGATACCCGCCGTTACCGCCGGTTGATGACCGAAATTCCGGGAGAAGTGAATCACCTTCACATGAGGATCGGTAGCGGCTATATGATCCAACAAAGAACGTGTCTTATCCTGACTGCCATCATTTATATAGATAATCTCCGTAGGGTTCGGCAACTTTACCAAGACCTCTTTCGTACGCCGATACGATTCCTCGATCACGGCTTCCTCGTTATAACACGGGACTATAACCGCTAACTTCTTCATGCCTTTTAAGCTTTAAAGGTATAAAACTTATTTACTAAAAAATTAATCACCGTATAGAAAGCCATTCCAATCAAGTGGTTGTAGTAATGATCGATCGTAAGTCGGGAATTCAAGATCAGTACCAATCCGTACTGTAAGGCATAACAAATAATGAAAGCGATCGTGAACCGAACCGCCCCTTTCGTCCATCCGGTGGAACTTCCCTTGAAAGTCCATTGCTTGTTCCAGATGAAACTGTTTAATATGCCTGCCACATATCCCGTTAAGTTAGATAAACCTTCCCGGCATCCGAAGAGTTTCATCATCACCCAGATAACAATCATCGTTATCAAGGTATTGCTCAACCCGACTACACCATACTTAATAGCTTGCTTAATCGTCTCCATTCTTACTTATAATCTCGGAAATCTCCTCGGGTGTCAATTCCTTGACATTCGTGATCGTGAAAACATTCGAGAGGAAATCGCCGTATTGGTTACATTCATTGATCACCCGGTCCAACGTGGCTTTTATATCCGTACGTACCGGGATCAAGAACACCAGCTCCACATACTGCTCACCGATCGTCAAACGCTCGATCTCGCAGTCCGTTTTCGGCAGATAATAAGCGAACTCCCGCTCGATTGTCTGCCGCTGATATTCTTGGAAAGGTTTCTTGCCTTTAGACGTCATCAAGACATAGAAACGCAGCTTCTCCCCTTTTCCTCCCAAGCCGGTCGAGATATAAATTTGTTTCTCGTCGGAGAAATCGGACTCTAAGGAGATACGAGACTCCATCAAAGCCATGTAGGCCCAATCTGTCACTTCCGGGTCCGGATGCTGGGTGTATTCCTCCAACAAGCGGTACGCACGGACGGATTTCGAGGTAGCCAATTGAGATAACAAATATCTCTTCTCGGTCTTGTCCGTGGTTTCCTCCGTCAACAAAGTGTTGTACAGGGTCTCGCACTCATCCTCCGATAAGGGACGGGGAGGCCGGTTTTCCTTCCGTACGTTTTCCGAGTATTTGAAATACTCCATCTGAAGTTCAACCGGCACACGCTGTTCTAGTATATGGAAATGTCCCTCCATCCTGCTGAAGGAATCACGGAACTTTTTGAATACATCACCTTCTTCTTTCATAGATCGTCTTTTTTCGTTATTAAACTCCCATAAACAAGAAACAAGAACAAAGGTAATGTTTTTTCCGGAATAAATAAAAATAACGTTATTTAAGCTCCCGCATAAATTAAGAACCCAAGTCCGATCACGAATAAAATAAACATCCCGACATTCAGACGATTGGAAATGGCTGGCGCTCCCTTGAACTCTTTCCAGATAAGGATGCCCCATAAAGCGGAGACTAGCGTGGCTCCTTGCCCCAATCCGTAAGATATAGCCGCTCCCGCCTTCTCTGACGCTATCATACTGAAAGATTGACCGATACACCAGATAACACCCCCCAATACACCCACGAGATGCGTACTCATATCTCCTTTAAAATAACCGGATATGGAGACAGGCTTACCTTCCACCGGATGTTTCATTGCCAATGTGTTAAATAAGAAATTACTAACAAATACTCCTATGGCAAAAACAAATACGGCGGTATAAGGCGTCAACTTCCCGGGTGCCGGAGAAGCGAAATTCTCCATGTCCATGGAAGCGGCGACAAAACGATAGAAAAAGGCCATGATCACGCCGGCCACAACCGATATAAGGATCCCCTTCCCCGATACTTTCTTGGTACCGACCAAGGCTTTCTTATAAGCCAGGCCATTCAAGATGATGGCGACCGTGATTAAGGCTACACCGATAAAGATATAAGTCGGTTCCCCCTTCGCCGCCCCGAAATAGTTAACCAATACGCCTAGCACCAAGGCCAATCCGATCCCTACCGGAAAAGCGACCGACAATCCGCAAATGGCGATCGCCGCAGACAACAAGATATTGGCAGCATTAAAAATAATACCGCCCAAAAAGGCACTCCCTAAACTAGCGAGATTCGCTTGCGCCAAATCCGGCAGGAAACTGCGTCCTTCCGTCCCGATGCTGCCCAAGGTAAAGCCGGAAATCAGAGAAAGGAGCAAGACACCAATCACGTAGTCCCAATAGAAGAACTCATATCTCCAAGTCTTGGAGGCTAATTTCTGCGTATTCCCCCACGATCCCCAACAAAGCATCGTAACGACACAGAATATGACAGCTAAAGAATAATCTTGTACGATATACATAAAATACTATTTAATAGATGGTTGATGCATCATATAATTCTCTATCAAGGAAGCGACCTCCGTAGGCGGCATCTTCTCGATCAAACGAAGATCACGGCCATTGGGATTTGCCACCCAATTGTTAGTCCCCTCATCATCTACGACATGAAAGGTACCTCGCTCTACATCGAAATAAGGCTCATAACCTTTTATAGCGACCAATACCGCCGTATGATCCCAGCTCATGCGCCCTTCCGGGTCTCCCTCCGTGAAACAAAGGGCATACGCATCTTTTACAGGACTGTTCTCCACGTTCATTTGCACCAGTTTCTTTCCGGTCAAGATTACGTTCCCGATCTCAAAACCGCTAAAGACAATCTCTGTAGGCCATTCCTCCGCTACGACTTTCGAGGCAGGGACATCGCAATACACATTGAATTCTTTACCTTCCGGAAACAGGCCCGCCATAGAAACCAAACGTTTCACTTTCTTGGCGACTAATTCCTTTCCGGAGAGATTGCTATATTCATCAGCTCCCGATTGAAGCAAGTCCCTTAAATTAGAGAAGAAACCAATCGTACAAATAACAACGCTGGTATCCGGTTGTTCGCTCAGAATCTTACGATACACCTTCAGAGCATCCGGAGCGTCGGAAGTCTTCGCCGTATGATGCGGATAGTTAGCGGGTAACTCGTCAGTCCACTTCGTTTTATGCCAAGTAGTCAAGGAAGCCCCCGGTTCGCTCTTTGGTGCCCCTACCGGTATGTCCGGACGGCTGAAATAAGTATTCAACACCTCAATGCAAGGTACCACCCGCTCATCATGGTTGGAGGAAAGAGTCGCAAGGATATTTACCTGACCGCTATCCGCCAAGGCATGCATCAAGGCCATAGCGCCCACATCATCATAGTCCGGACCTAAATCGGTATCTAGAATAAGATTTACCGGTTGAGGCTTATCGGTTTGAGGAATATTTTTCGACACATTTCCCTTACAGGAAATCAACAAGGCAAATAAACCCATCAGAAACAATGATTTCTTCATAATCTTTATAATTTTATTGGTGAACAATCTCTTTCGGAGCATCCGAGTAAATCAGTATCTCGCTGAAATGAACGGAGACATCATTACGTGGATTTAGCCATTTAAACGTAGCCGTATGTTTTCCCTTGGGCAGCTGATACTTCCAGAACAGGTCGTTCCTACGAGTCGTATAGGATGCCGGAAGGTTCGCCGTCTCAACCAGCTCCCCATCTAGGTACATCTCTACTTTCGCTACGTATTTATCATCTTTAGCGTTCACAAAGCCTTTGAATACGGCGCCTGTTCCCTCAAAAGGCAATTCTCCTACATCGGGCAAATTCTTATTAACCGCCACTTTCTCTATCGGATACATACCCTCGAAAGCCTTCTCGTAACGAACGGCTACAGGTTGCTGGCATTTGATCGTCACCTCGTCACCTGAAACGGAACCGCCGTTGCGCTCTATCACTTGCAACGCTTGATCGAAGCCCATTTGGTAAGTCTTATTCAATGAGATGGTCGTATAGGCAAAATCCATATTCTCCACTTCTCTCAAGTTCTTCATCCAATAATCCGGTATATGGCTATAACCAAGGATTGTTCCTAAGATACCACCCGCGGAGGCTGGGTTGCAATCCGAGTCTTGTCCGCAACGGGTAGAGATATCCAATGTTTTATAGAAATCTCCCTCACCATAAAGCAAGCCGATAAGAATGTATGCGCTATTGATCACGGCATCGATATTGAACGGAACAAAAACACCATCCGGACAACCAATATCCGAGCTCCATTTCTTCTCACATTCAAACCAAGTGCGTTTCCAATCGTCCGGATATTCCTTATGCCAGCGGATCACATCGCTCATACATTTATAATAGATACTTTGCTCCGGTATCGTCTTCAATGCCTCAGTCACGATAAACTCGATATCATCCGAGATAAACGATAACGAATACATCGCCCCGACATACACACCGCCGTACCAACCATCTCCATAATTCATGATATGCCCGATCTTATCAGAAATCTCGGAAGCCGTATTCGGCATACCCGGCGACATCAGTCCGGCATAGTCCGCCTCGATCTGATAATCAAGATCATCCGCATGCGGGTTATTCAGCCAATGACCGGATGCCGGAGGCATGATCCCTTGTAAAATATTATAACGTGCCGACTGGTTAGCATGCCACAACGTATATCCTGCCGTAGCGAACGCCATGGCGAATGAGTCTACAGGAGCATCCAATCCCAACCGGTCAAAGACATCCACGAACGTAAGGTCCATATAAACATCATCGTATAATCCGGGAACATTCTCGTACCACCATTTGATATACCCGTCCGGCCATACGATCGGTACGTATTCCTGAATCATCGTTCCGTTATATTTGAACTCCGTCGGACCGCCATACGTACAGCCTATGGTTTGTCCGGCCCAACCTCCCTTAATCTTATCCATCAACTTTTCTTTACTAATCGTAAACTCAGCGGGAACCGTCGTTTGATCCTTTGCCGAGGGTTGTTGGGAACATGAGGTCGCCCCTACAAATAAAGAGGCAGCCGCTATCATCGCAAATACTGTTTGTTTCATAATATTAGATTGTTTTTTAGATTAATCAAAGATATCTACCTCATTTCGATAAGGAGCGGAAGATTGCGCTCCCACACGAGTCACGGAAATGGCGGAAGCTTTGCAAGCGAATCTCACGGCTTCCCTTAAATCCCGCCCCTCGGCCAAAGCAACCGTTAAAGCACCGTTGAAAATATCCCCGGCTGCAGTAGTATCAACGGCTTCCACTTTTATCGCAGGAACCATATCTACCATGGAATCACAGTAAATCAAAGCTCCTTTTGAACCTAAAGTAATGATTACGTTCTGTACCCCCATCTCCATTATAACTCGCGCCGCCTTCTCCGCAGAAACCTCATCCGTGATCTTCACGCCGGAGATCATCTCCGCCTCTGTCTCATTCGGGGTAATCATATACAGATGGCGGAGTAACGCAGCCGACAATGGTTGAGCTGGAGCCGGATTCAATATTACCCGTTTGTTCTTCTTCGATGCCATCTTAGCGACAAACTCGACAGTATCCATAGGAATCTCCAATTGCATTAAAATCAAATCGGCTTTTTCTATCGCCTCTTCCGATTTCGCTAAATCAGAAGGTAATAGATTAGCATTAGCTCCGGAGGCCACCACAATACAGTTTTCAGCATGAGCATCCACCGTAATCAACGCTACGCCAGATGGATTCTTCGGATCTGAGAAAATATAGGAAGTATCAATCCCCTCTTCCTCAAATAGCTGCTGGGATTGATGTCCGAATATATCACTGCCTGTTTTACAAATAAACGAGACCTGTCCCCCTAACCGCGCAACAGCAACCGCTTGATTCGCTCCTTTCCCACCCGGGTTCATAAAAAATGTTCCGCCTAATACCGTCTCTCCCGGACGAGGGAGATGATTCGTCTTTATAACCATATCGGTATTGCTACTTCCAACAACCAATATATTATGATTCCGTAAGTCTTTCATGCTTTTCTCTTATTAATCATTCGTTTAACAAAAATATCATATATTCCGCTTGGTACACCAGATTTCATGTTAATTTAAATTCATTCACCGATGTCGCAAATATAAAAAGATCCAAAATATAAAAATCATCAATTAATCTTCATCGTAGATAAACCCAAATCGATATATTTGCATCATACAATTTCTCATATTCACTATATATCAAACACTTGATAACATCAAAAGTCCATGAATAACACATACATATTATTAATGCTTGTCAACACCTTGACAAAAGCTGAGAAAAGATATTTCCATCTTTGCGCAAACCTTCAAAACGGTGATAAGGTATACCTCACCCTTTTTAATCTAATAGACGCTAATACGTCTCCCGAACAGCTGTATACACGCTTTTGTCAGATTCAAGACGGGAAGAGTTTCGAGACCGCAGTCAAACATTTATATCGGGTACTTCTAGAATGTTTAGTTAGACTAAGAGAAAAACAGGATGTCCAAACAAGAATTTTCAATTATATATCAAAGGCTGGCGTATTATTCGAACGAGAAATATTTGATGAAGCTTTCATTGAATTAGATAAAGCAAAAAAATTAGCGATCACTTATGAAAATGATTCCTTGCTTTTATTGATTCGGAGAACGGAACTGAAATACTTAAGCGCTCTTGATTTTAAAACAATCTCAGAAAAGCAGCTGGTAAACAAGCAAATGAAAATCAATGAAGTATTAAAATACGCAAGAACCCTTAATCAACATACACAGCTATACGATATTCTTAAACACCGTTTAATTAACAAAGGCTATATCCGTTCCGACAAACAAAAAGAGGATTTAAACGATCTCGTATTGAGCGAACTCCATTTAATCGCAAACAATTCCTACCAAGGATTCGAAGCGCAAAAGTTACATTTGCTATTCCAAGCCACTTATTATCTTAACTCCGGCAATTATAAATCGGCTATCCGATATTACCAAGAGCTTATCAACTTATTTAACGACAACCAACATTTAATATTAAATCCTCCTATCTACTATTTAAGTGCCATACAAGGTATTTTAGACAGTTTATGTATTGCCGGATTATATCATGAAACTCCCTTTTTCCTTTCTAAACTAGAAGAATTAACACAAAATGAGTACTCCACTGAATTCATCTTACATCTGAAAACCTTGATATATATCTACAAATCCAATAGCTTGTTACAAGCCGGAAACTTTGAACAGGCCTTAGAGCTAAGGGATAAGCAAGAAAATGAATTACTAAAAAAAGTAACATCATTAGGACTTGAGTCTCAATTACGGTTATATCTAAGCTTCGCTGTATTAGGCATGTATACGAAAGATTATGTACAAGCTCGCAAATACATGAAAAAGATATTTAGTTTGGGAAAGTTATTTTGCGCATTTCCTTCTTACAAGATAGCAAGATTGGTAAATCTTTTACTCCAAGCAGAATTAGGCAATTATGATTTCTTTGAGAACGAAATTATTTCCATCAAAAGAAACATCCGCTTCGAGAAACAGACTTATATCACAGAAAAGTTAATATTCAAGTTTATACAGGGCTATCCGCTTCCATCATACGAGAAAGCTAGAAATAAACGCTGGCTACAATACCAAAAAGACATTCAAAAAATCGAACAAGATAAATATGAACGCCAACTTTTAAAGACATTTGATGTCCTTGCTTGGATTGAGAGTAAATTAACCCAACGGTCGCTGGCAGATATTCTTGCAGAAAAAGCTCACTGATAGATTAATGCCAGAGCAAGTCATGACGTATGTAAAACCCGGCTTTCCATAATACCACTCATCTGCTGCAACGCCCAATCCACCAATCCTTGGATATGGGGAATAAGACTTAATCCTCTTTCCGTTAAGCAGTATTCTACTCGGGGAGGAACTTCCGCATAGACCTTTCGTTCGATCAGACCATCCGATTCCAACGTGCGCAAGGTTACGGTCAGCATACGTTGCGATACATCCGCGATGGTTTTATGGATATCACTAAAACGCATGGTACCGTTAGCACTTAAAGTGATAAGCACTAGCATAGACCATTTATCTCCTAGCCGGCTCAATACGTCTCTCACGGGGCAATTCCCCGTCGGATGAAAGTTTTTCATTTTTTAACCTTTTCTATTTACTTGAATCTCAACAATGGTTACATCCATGTAAGTTCCTTATTTATAAGTGCCTTCTTGTTTTCTCTAAAAAAGGGGCTTACTTTTACGCCACAAAAGTAATAAACTTACGAAAAATAACTATTGTATCACTTAATAATTTACGATTATGGCAAAGAAAGTAGCAGTTTTAGCGGTAAATCCAGTAAATGGATTTGGTTTGTTCCAATATTTGGAATCATTTTTCGAGAATGGCATTACTTATAAAGTATATGCGGTAGCCAATTCAAAAGAGATCAAAACGAACTCTGGCATAGCTTTGACAGTAGACGATGTGATCGCTAATTTAAAAGGGCATGAAGATGAATACGACGCAATGGTATTCGCTTGTGGCGATGCGGTTCCTGTTTTCCAGCAGAACGCTAGCAAACAATACAATATCGATCTAATGGATGTGATTAAGAATTTCGGGGAAAAGGGTAAGATTATGATTGGACATTGCGCTGCCGCTATGCTCTTCGACTTCACCGGAATCACGGAAGGAAAGACGCTAGCGGTACATCCGTTGGCTAAACCTGCCATTAGCAAAGGACAAGCTACAGATGAGGATTCCGTAGTCGATGGCAATTTCTTTACAGCGAAAGAAGAACATTATATCTGTACTATGATGCCTCAAGTATTGGAGGCCTTGAAGAAATAAGTTCTAGGACAAATAAAGCCAACTATTTGAACAAGACAAAATGTAAGGGATGGACTATTCGCATAAATCCTCCCTTACAAATTTCAAGTTAGTTAGAAAAATCGGTTACAATCCAATACTTTATCTGTACTTCCAAAGTATCTTAGCTTCATCAGCAAAGTATCTTAGGTTCGTCGGCAAAGTATGTTAAGTTACTTTGCCGATGAAGTTAACTTCATTGCCGATGTAAGTTGTCTATAACATATCCACCGGATTCTCATTCGCCGCCCTCCAACTTTGGAACGTGACCACTCCTACCGTCAGGATACTGATCCCTAGCAATGCGACAAAATAAATCAAATAACCGACAGGGGCTTTCTCCATAAAATTACTGGCCCATCTCTCCATAAAATAATAGGAAACCGGAATCGCGATAACAAAACTAATGAGCAAGACCTTTAAATAGACTTTATTCAAACGATATAGTATCTCGCTCACGGAAGATCCATACACCCGCCTTATACCAATTTCTCGCCGCTGATAGTGGACATCAAACAATACCAGACTTAAAATACCTGCCAATGCCATCCAGATAGATAAAACACTGGATAAAATAACCCGGTCGCCAAACTGGATTTCTTTTTCATACAGATGCCGGGAAAATGTATCGCAAAACTCAAAATCGGATAAACATGAAGGAGAAAGTTCGCTGAGCATGTCCCTAATATAAAGTAAAACATTTCCTTTATCAGCCCCCGGCATCAACTTAATATAAGCGTAAGGCATATAAAATTCCTCATTCGTCACAAAAGCGACAGGATAAGTAGCTAGCAGCTCCGATGCTTTATGTGTGGAAGCGATCACCACCTCATCCGTAAATCCTAATACCCGGGCATCATTCCCCCAAAAGGTTTTCATACGGTCACCCACATGAAGGTTTAATTGCCTTTTCGCTTTTTGGTCAAAAACCAAAAGCAACTCTTTATTCCTCCCATCTTCCATCCTTGAGACACGCCCTTCGTTCGCGGTAATATCCATAAGGGATAAAAAATTAGGTGATACATTCAAATAATAAAAATAAATAGTCTCTCCATTAAACTCTGCGGCCCCGCCACGATTCTCATTGGTCGCTCCTATCTTACTAGCGGCGAAAGCCACATCCTCAATTCCCGCATAACCACGCAAACGGTTGGTAAAATTCTCTTTATATTTCTCGGTTATCTCCTTATTCAATTCTACGACAACTACATTATCATTCCCGAAACCAAAGGAATGACTCCGCATTGTCTCTATCTGCTTATAAATAAACAGTGACAGGACGATCAATATAATTGAAACCGTATACTGAAAACCAACCAGACATTCCCGCATTCTTTTTCCCTTTGGAGACAAACCGAAAGAACCATTCAGCACGATTCGCTGAGGAATAGAAGTCGCATAAATAGCCGGATATGCACCGGCCAATAGTCCCGCACACAAAGCCATAAATAATCCACCCCAAAAAACTATTCCCTTCATATGAAAGCCTCCTCCAATGCAACCTTCATAAACCAATAACAGCAACAAGGATATAGCATAAGACAATAGCGCAAAAAGAAAAGACTCTAACCAAAGAAATCCACGCAACCGCCATACCGAGTCCCCTAGAATTTTGCGGATGTTAATACTTTTTATTCTTGCCGGAACCAATGCCATTGTAAAGTTTATAAAATTAATCACTGCTATCAATACCACTAGAAACGAAGCGCTAAACAACAAATCCGTTTGTCTTTTATTCCCTGATTTTATGTAAGTAACACTATTCATATCATTCATATAATAAATATCGCATAAATTCACCAAACGGGTCTGTACCTCTTGGAGCCTCTCGTATTGCTTGAAGGGAAATGCTTGGTTAAACTGGGAGCAAATGAGATCTTTTTGTGACGGATCATCTAAAAGGACATAACAAAGGAAAATCCAGTTATCCCAATCATCCATACAATAAGTCGACGATAAAGAAGTATAAATGGCATTATTCAATTGTGTGTTTTCCGGGAAATCTTTATAAACTCCTCCTACGACTAGTGATTTTCGTTCCTTGCTCCAAATCTCTTCTTCCGCAAGCAACTCCTTACCAATAGCCGATGACTCGCCAAATATCTTCCGGACCATACTTTCCGGCAAAAGGCATTTCTCCGGATCATCTAAGCAATCTAGTGAACCTTCCACCAATTGGAAGTCAAATATAGAAACGATCCCCGGAGTACAGGTTATCACCGGTTCCTTATAACCTTTGAGAATCTCGTCCCTCCCGATCGTAAAATAAACTTCCCCTACGTAAGGATTTATGATCGTACTTACCAATATATGTGGAGAAGACGAGGCAAATGCTTGGGCGAAAGGCAGGATTTGCGTAGGCCATTGACTTTTACTCGTTACACAATCCAATCGATAAATAACCTCGGCTTTCGAGTGTATTTTATCAAAAGTTCGTTCGGATTCCGTACGGATAGCTACGCTATTAAATAAAGTAAAGGCGATTACGAGGCCGCATATATTTAGTGTTGCCGCCATTTTATTTGCCTTCAACGTGATAATAAAATTTCGATATATAGAGTTCATGATACGCTTGTTTTTCGTATAAAATAAATTGACACAACTCTCCTCTATGCCCTTGAAGACAGGGCATAATCATGTCTAATTCAGCATACGACAAAGCACATAGCAAGAGTATCGTTCTTGCCAAAAGACGGATTTTAATCGAACATAACTTACCCTCCGTTCGTAAAACAACAAAGCTACCGACAGGGTAAACAAAGCGAGGAAAAAAGTCAATGAGGCAATAAGGTACAAAAGTTTCTCCCCAAAAGCGGAGAAAGACGTCAAAGGAGTTATGATTTCTTGAAAAGAGATGAAAGCAGCCGGCTCTTTATTCGCTATTGAAAATAAAGATGTAGAAGCACACACCCGTACCTCCTTTTGGGAGAAAGAATCGTTGGCGACCACAGTCAATGCGGCAAAAACGACCATGCACAAAAACATTGCCTTTAACCACTTCATAACAAGAACAAAATTGATCAAAGGCAAATGTATGGATTTTCACTCAATAAATCCAAACAATAAGCATGCAAATAACACGAATATGTAAATCATTGATTATCATCATCCTTAAAAACATGATTATATTTCTGAAAAAACACGTACATGTTTTCCACAAAAGTCGTACATGTTTTTCGGAAAACACGTACACGTTTTTACCGGGTCATACGACAGAAGACAAGAACAAATATAGAAATAGACAATAACCCTCCTTATCATGATGAGAATTTCCCTCATCAGTCCCGTGTAGGTTTGAGGCTATATCAAAACCCAAGCCCCAACTCAAAGGCGAACCGGAAACTATCCGTCGAGCCGAACCAAGAATATTTAGTGGTGAACTTATTCAAGAAAGTAAGCCAAATCCCGCCACCATAGGAAGTATGCCAACTATGGGAACGCTCACCGGGAAACCAGACCCGCCCATAATCAAAGCCCGCGAATAGACCATATTTTAAGGGAGTGAACGGATTCTTTAGTTTTCCCATGTCCAAGCGTAAATCCGAGTATTGGTAAAAGGATTGCTTTCCGATAAAACGGTTCTCACGGAATCCCCTTAAATCAATCGTGGCGGCTTGATAGAACTCATAGTCATTATCGAATAATACCGTTCCCTTCATCAAGGAGGCCCAAGTAAAACGATCCGAGAACCGTACGTTCCATGAAAGGCTTCCCTGCGCATAGGGGAAATTACGTTCCGGCTTTTTCAAATTCATTTTCCATCCGGCCGTCCATTCGGTTTCCAATAGGGGAAGCCACGAATAAGGCTGTTTCGTTATCCGGTAAGTAGCGCCAAGACCTACGAAATAATTCGTGCGGAAAATAGGATGATCTTCTCCATAAACCGTATAAATATATCGATCATCCGTACGTTTAGCCTTGTACATATCCAAAGAGCCAAAGAATGTCATCACCTCTTCTTTCCTCAAATCCATCTCGAAGGATGGATTAAACATATACGTCCGGAGCTTCACCCGGTTATAATTCTTTTTCTCCTCTTTATAGCCCGCCGTATTATTTCCAAATCCGAAGAAGTTCTCGAAGTTACGGGGTGAAGAAATGGAGGCATTTAGGTATAAACGTCTCCGGCCATCATAATTAGGGAAGATACCTGCATACATGAACCCTTTCAAATAATTATACCCGATCCGATGCTGATAGGTGAATGGGGCTCGTTTAAAGCCATACATCGTATATGTAAAGAACGTACCCAAACTAATACCTTTATCCGAATCATATATTCCCCACGGGGTAAAAGATATCTTATGGTATTTTATCTTTTGGTAATCATATTTATAATCTTTATCGTAGACATGTATTTTCCGGTTATGATTCAATTGGTATTGGTTCTCCCCCTCTCCGGAGATCAAGTATATCGGAAAATCTTTCCGTGTATTTCCCTTCACTTCAAACGTATCGTTTCCCGCAAGCCCATATAGCCACAGTTCCTTGGTTTCTTTGCCGGAGAATTGTTGTTCCAACCTACAGTCTCCGGTCTCGGGATCATAAATCCGTAAAACAGTCCGGTCCGGCGCTTGCCGCTCGATCAAGAAATAATCGGATTGATTGGTTCCGGCAACCACTGGCGTACGTTGCAATAAGCGATAATATTGGCTGGCAACCGCTTCCAGCTCTAGCCTCCTTCGTTTCAACTTTTGTTTAATCAGTTCTATCTCATCATGTTTTACACCTTCCGGCAAATAAGTAAAAGCGCTATCGATCAAAGAGTCGGTCATCTGTTTCCGAATTTCTTGGGCTTGGCGTATCCAAACCGACTCATCACTGCGGCCTGCTACCGCCATATCCAGCGCAAAAGCTAGCTTATTGATTTTCTTTGTATCCTTTAAAATCAAGCTATCATAATTACAGATAAAATCCAACGATAACATCTTCAACATTTGCTTGAACAATACTCCGTCCACCTTCGTGAAAGCATGATTCCTATCGATCACGATCGGGGTATAAATTACGCTATCATTGACGGTATGTGATTGCCACTCCCAGTTTTCGTTCATCTTATTCCAATCTCCGATCCACATATCGAAAATACGTTCCCGAATGTATAGATTTTGATCCGCCATATAGTTTTTACTCACTTGAAGGCTGTCTAGAAAGTCTTCCGTGGTATACAAATTAGACCTTAAATTAATATCCGGAACATTGATTAGATTGACCAGCCTATCTTGTATATCGCTGCCGTCCGCAACTGTGTCTTTCCGTATGTGGGAAGGAATATAGTAAATACGGGAGGGAGAAAAACTCAATCCCGCGGACTTCGCTAAATAATCTGCGACCAAAAAGGTATAGGGATTGATAATCGTATAAGCATCTCCTAAGAACTCATCCAAATATGTATTCTTAAAATCAGTCTTATTATATATTTCCCGGAAAAACTTCGACTCCAAGAAACTTGTAGAGCCACCCAAGGGCTTTAGCAAATACAATTGCTTACGCTTATTCTCCAACAATAATCCGTGAAACCCTTCCGCTTGCCCGACGATATCCATCCCACCCCCCAACGTTTCTATCGTAGCCGAAGGAACCCTGATCGGGATCGTATAAAGGTGACGATAATGCCTCCCCCACATCCAATTATAGATCTTGCTTTTACCACTATCCGCTTGCGGATAAATGGACTTACGTACCCAATCTTGAGATTGGGAATAAAGCAAGCCAGGCATAAGCACAAAGAGTATGAGTATGATATATTTATAGGACGACCGCATGGACAATTTCTTTCTATCTCTGTTTTACTAATAACAGGGGTAAGACAAGAGTTGTTTTGTTTTTTTAGCCTAAGAGAAGAATCAAGGACTTGACGTATAAACAAGCGATAATTATATATTTTTGGTAGACAAATCTAAAATCATGCTATAAAACATTATTCAGAAAGGTTATAAATACAAAGAAGAAAGTTACTTTTACACGCAATTTCAATAATATTGATACGCATGAAGAACATAAATACACTGTCGGGCTTGTCTGTTGCTAACTTCAGCAAGCAAATTGACGGGAAAGAAACGGCGCTTTATACCCTGTGTAACAAGGTTGGAGCAGAGCTAGCGATCACGAATTATGGAGCGAAAATCGTCTCACTGATGGTTCCGGATAAGAACGGAAAAATGACCGATGTCGTTACTGGCCATAATTCGATTGAAGAGTACTTAACATCAGAAGAACCTTATTTCGGTGCCATTTGCGGTCGTTATGGAAATCGTATCGCCGCTGGAAAATTCACGATCGACGGTGTTACTTATGACAAATTAGCCATAAATAATGGCCCCAATAGCTTGCATGGCGGAATCAAGGGATTCAATGCGGTCGTATGGGACGCCAAACAAATAGACGAGCAAACCATTGAGTTGAAATATACCTCCGCCGATGGCGAGGAAGGTTTCCCCGGAGAACTAAAGACAACCGTAACTTATCATCTGACAAATGAGAATGAGGTCGTTATCTCCTATCAAGCCTCTACGGACAAACCTACGGTCTTGAACCTAACCAATCATTCTTATTTTAACCTATCCGGTGCGGGAGATCCTTATATAGGAGACCATATCCTCACGATCAACGCCGACTATTACCTGCCTACGGACAATACGGCAATCCCGTACGGACCTAAAGAGAAAGTAGAAGGTACACCGATGGACTTCCGGACTCCTCATGAGGTAGGCGAACGAATCAATGACAATTTCGAACAGCTTATATTCGGTAAGGGATATGACCACACGTACATATTAAATAAAGAGGACAACGAACTTTCTTACTGCGCTCGCTGCTCCTCCCCCAAGACCGGTATCGTAATGGAAACTTATACGACTCAACCGGGCGTGCAATTATACACAGGTAACTGGATGACTGGGAATTTCGAAGGTAAGAACGGACAACGCTACCCGGAACGGGCCGCTTTATGTCTGGAAACCCAACATTTCCCCGATAGCCCCAACAAACCGGAATATCCGACAACGGAACTCCGCCCGGGCGAGGTTTTCCAAAGTACTACTATTTATAAATTCAGTGTAGAATAAGAGAATAATTTAAGTAATCTAATAATCTAAAACAACAAAAAAGAAATGGAATCAACAGCAAAAAAGAATTACACATTGCCTATTATCATGATGGTGGCTCTCTTCTTCATGATATCTTTCGTGACGGGTCTACAGAACCCATTCGGTATCATCGTTAAGAACCAGTTCGCTGCCAGCAACTTCATGTCGCAGCTGGGTAACGCGGCTAACTTTATCGCCTATGCCTTCATGGGTATTCCGGCCGGTATGCTATTACAGAAGATCGGTTACAAGAAAACCGCTTTGTTAGCGATCATCGTAGGTTTCTGTGGTGTAGGTATTTCTTATCTTTCCGGTGTGGCTGGTAGCTACGCTGTTTATTTGACAGGTGCTTTCGTGTCCGGTTTCTCTATGTGTATGTTGAATACCGTAGTAAACCCGATGTTGAACACGCTAGGTGGTGGTGGAAACAAAGGTAACCAATTAATTCAGGTTGCCGGCTCCGTAAACTCTATCGGCGCTACGATCGTTCCGGTATTGGTTGGTTATTTGATCGGTGACGCTGCTAAGGCTCAGATCAGTGACGCTAACCCGGCATTGTTCTTGGCTATGGGTATCTTTGCCATCGTATTTATCGTATTGTTCTGCATGCAAATTCCGGAACCGCATATGGTTAAGGAAAATGAAGCCAAGACTCCGGACAAGCACAGCGCGCTTTCTTTCCGTCACTTCATTTTAGGTGCCATCGCAATCTTCTTGTATGTGGGTGTCGAAGTAGGTATTCCTAACTTCATGAACTTGTTCGCTACTTCTTCTGAGATCGGTATCGATCCTACAGTAGCCGGTTCTATCGTGGGTACATATTGGTTCTTGATGATGATCGGACGTCTGTTCGGTGCCTCTTTCGGAGCTAAGATCTCTAGTAAGGCGATGTTGTCATCAGCCGCCACGGTAGGTATGATCTTTATCTTGATCGCTATCTTCGCCCCTGCTACGACAAAAGTTAGTATGCCTGTATTCTTGTCTGATATCTCTTTCGGTATGGTTGAGGTTCCGGTTGGAATCATGTTCATGGCTCTTTGTGGTTTATGTACTTCCATCATGTGGGGTGGTATCTTCAACTTGGCAGTAGAAGGTTTAGGTAAATATACGGCAGCCGCTTCCGGTATCTTCATGGTAATGGTTTGCGGTGGAGGTATTCTTCCGTTGATCCAAGGAGCCGTAGCCGACGCTGGCGGTTTCATTACTAGCTTCTGGGTGGTATTCCTAGGATTGGCATATTTGCTATATTACGCTTTGATTGGTAGCAAGAACGTAAACAAAGATATTCCTGTTGAATAATAAGGACAGGACATAATATAATAAAGAAGAAATTATCCGGCAGAGTTTTCTGAATGGATAATTTCTTCTTGTTTATTCAATTATTTACCTTAATCAAATTAAGTATCATGCAACAAAAAATCAGAACTAAATTTAAAGAGTTATTTAATACCGAAGGTAGCTTATACACATCTCCGGGACGTATTAACTTGATCGGTGAACATACTGATTATAATGGAGGTTTCGTTTTTCCGGGTGCCGTAGATAAAGGGATGATCGCCGAGATCAAACCGAATGGGACGGGCAAAGTCCGGGCGTTCTCCATCGACTTAAATGATTACGCTGAATTTGGCTTGACCGAGGAGGACGCTCCTTCCGCAAGCTGGGCAAGATATATCTTTGGCGTATGCCGGGAGATTATTAAACGAGGTGGTAATATCCAAGGTTTCGATACCGTATTCGCTGGAGACGTGCCTCTGGGCGCTGGAATGTCTTCTTCCGCCGCATTGGAAAGTACTTATGCTTTCGCATTGAATGACTTATTCTCATTGAATATCGATAAATTCGAGTTGGCTAAGATCGGTCAAGCTACAGAACATAATTATTGTGGCGTGAATTGCGGTATCATGGACCAATTCGCTTCCGTATTCGGCAAGGCCGGAAGTTTGATCCGCTTGGATTGCCGTTCTTTAGAATATAAATATTATCCGTTTAATCCGGTTGGTTACAAACTCGTGTTATTGGATTCGGTCGTTAAGCACGAGTTGGCATCCTCAGCCTACAACAAACGCCGTAAATCCTGCGAGAACGTGGTAGCCGCCATTCGCCGCAACCATCCGGAAGTAGAGTTCTTACGTGACGCTACGATGGAGATGCTGAACGAGGTAAAAGCGGATGTCAGCGCAGAGGATTACATGCGTGCCGAATATGTTATCGAGGAAATCCAACGTGTACTCGACGTATGTGCCGCTTTGGAGAAAGGCGACTATGAGACTGTCGGCGAAAAGATGTACGGCACGCATCAAGGTATGAGCAAGCTTTATGAAGTTAGCTGCGAGGAACTGGATTTCTTGAACGATATCGCCAAGGAATGTGGTGTAACGGGTTCTCGTGTCATGGGTGGAGGATTCGGCGGTTGTACGATCAACTTGGTTAAGGATGAGTTGTACGACGATTTCGTGAAGAAAGCCTTCTCCGCTTATAAAGAGAAGTTTGGCCGTGAACCTAAATTATATAATGTAGTAATCAGCGACGGAGCACGCAAGCTCTGTTAATCTTTAAAATCCATAAAACGATGTCAGCAGCTTTTTATCAAGACGAAGTAAAATTCTATGTTGCCGTAGATTGTATCATTCTAGGGTTTAACAATAAGGAGTTGAATGTTTTATTATACAAACGTTCGTTCGAGCCGATGAAAGGACAGTGGTCTCTTATGGGAGGCTTCGTGAAATCCGGGGAAAGCGTGGATGAAGCAGCATCACGGGTATTAACCGATTGCACGGGCATCGAGCATCTTTTTATGGAACAAATAGGGGCTTACGGAGATGTATCGCGTGACTTAGGGGAACGGGTTATCTCCGTAGCTTACTATTCCTTGGTGAATATGAATGATTTTAGTCCCGAGATCTTGGAAAACCATAACGCTACTTGGACCAAGATATCCGAGCTTCCTGACTTGATTTTCGACCATAACCAAATGATAAACGATACGTTGTCCGTCCTTAAAAAGAAAGCGGCAAGCCGCCCTATCGGTTTCAATTTGCTTCCCGAGCAATTTACCTTGCCCCAACTACAGACATTGTATGAGGCCATCTACCAAACCCTTTTAGACAAACGGAACTTCCGCAAAAAGCTAAACGCCATGGATATTCTGGAAAAACTGGATATCAAAGACAAGAAAAGTTCTAAACGAGGAGCTTTCCTCTACAAATTCAACGAGAAAAAATACAACAAATGGGTTGAACAGGGTTTCGACTTCTCGCTCTAATCCGAATGATGTATACCCGCAAGAATAAGGCGCTCAGCGGGCTATCTTAAATATCTCTCAATTTATCAAAAATATAAGAAGATAGGAACCTTTACCGAAAAGGAATTGTTTGATTGATATAACGGCTCTTACAAAGAGTTTGATTATCTTTGCAGTCAAATAAATAATTCATCTGATAAAATGAACGATATTCAAGTAATGAACAAAGCAGCTGATAACATCCGTATACTGGCTGCGTCAATGGTGGAGAAAGCGAACTCCGGGCACCCGGGTGGCGCTATGGGTGGTGCAGACTTTGTTAACGTACTGTTCTCAGAGTTCTTAATATACGATCCCAAGAATCCCAAATGGGAAGGACGCGATCGTTTCTTCCTTGACCCGGGGCATATGTCTCCGATGCTTTATTCCGTACTGGCTTTAAGCGGCAAATTCACATTGGATGAACTTCAACAGTTCCGCCAATGGGGAAGCGTTACTCCGGGACATCCTGAGGTAGACGTTATGCGTGGTATCGAAAACACGTCCGGCCCGTTGGGACAAGGACATACTTATGCGGTAGGTGCGGCTATCGCGGCTAAATTCTTGAAAGCACGTCTGGGTGAGGAAGTAATGAACCAGACTATTTACGCATATATTTCCGATGGAGGTATCCAAGAGGAAATCTCCCAAGGTGCCGGACGTATCGCCGGAACTTTAGGACTGGATAACTTGATCATGTTCTACGACGCTAACAACGTGCAGCTATCTACCAAGGTAGAAGACGTCGATGCGGAGAACGTAGCCATGAAATACGAGGCTTGGGGCTGGAAAGTCATTCAAATAAACGGTAACGACGTAAACGAGATCCGCAAGGCTTTAAAAGAGGCTAAGGCAGAGATCTCCAAACCGACTTTGATCATCGGTAACACCGTTATGGGGAAAGGTGCTGTCGGCGCTGATAACAGCTGTTACGAGAATAAGGTATCTACTCACGGACAACCTTTATCCGCGGCAGGAGCTTCCATCGCAGATACGATCAAGAACCTAGGAGGCGATCCGGAACATCCGTTCGCAATCCTTCCTGAGGTAGCCGAATTATATGCCAAACGTGCGAAAGAACTGGAAGTAATCGTCGCCGAGCGTTACGCCGTGAAAGACGTCTGGGCGAAAGCTCACCCGGACTTAGCGGCTAAGATGGAGCAATGGTTCTCCGGTAAGGCTCCTAAAATCGACTGGGCCGCAATCGAGCAGAAAGCGAACCAAGCGACCCGTGCCGCTTCCGCTACCGTATTAGGTATGCTTGCTACCCATGTAGAAAACATGATCGTAGCTTCCGCCGACCTTTCCAATTCCGATAAGACAGACGGCTTCTTGAAAAAGACCCATGCTTTCGTGAAAGGCGACTTTAGCGGAGCTTTCTTCCAAGCGGGTGTAGCCGAGCTTTCTATGGCTTGTATCTGTATCGGTATGTCTTTACATGGTGGCGTGATCGCCGCTTGCGGTACTTTCTTCGTATTCTCCGATTACATGAAGCCTGCGTTACGTATGGCCGCATTGATGGAGCAGCCCGTTAAGTTCATCTGGACACACGACGCTTTCCGTGTTGGAGAAGACGGACCTACGCACGAGCCGGTAGAGCAAGAAGCTCAAGTTCGTTTATTAGAGAAATTGAAGAATCATAAGGGACACAACTCCATGTTGGTACTTCGTCCGGCAGACGTTGTGGAGACAACAGTCGCATGGAAACTAGCGATGGAGAACGTTTACACTCCTACCGCATTGATTCTTTCCCGTCAGAATATCACAGATCTTCCCGCTAAGGAAAACCGCTATCAAGAGGCTTTGCAAGCAGAGAAGGGTGCCTATATCGTCAATGAAGACGCAAACGCGGATGTAATTCTTTTGGCTTCCGGTTCCGAGGTATCGACTTTGGTCGAGGGCGCTGCCCTGCTTCGTGCCGATGGCATAAAGGTTCGTATCGTTTCCGTTCCTTCCGAAGGTCTATTCCGTTCACAAAGCAAAGAGTACCAAGAATCCATTCTTCCCGCAGGAAGCAAGATTTTCGGCTTAACCGCTGGTCTTCCGGTTAATCTGGAAGGGTTGGTAGGTCCTAACGGCAAGGTATGGGGACTTGAATCCTTCGGTTTCTCCGCCCCTTACAAAGTATTGGACGAGAAATTAGGTTTCACGGCTAAGAACGTTTATAACCAAGTAAAAGAATTATTAGCATAAAGATGGGTATAGTAGGTTTGTGTAGCGATCACGCTGGTTTTGAGTTAAAAGAATATATAAAGACAATCCTCGATGAAAGGGGATTGTCTTATAAAGATTTTGGAACTTATTCCTCTGACAGTTGCGATTATCCGGATTTTGCCCATCTGATGGGCAAGGCCGTAGAAGCTGGTGAGGTTTATCCGGGAATAGCTGTCTGCGGTACAGGGAATGGCATTAGTATGACCTTGAACAAACATCGGGGTGTCCGTGCCGCCTTATGCTGGCGAGAGGATATCGCGAAACTGGCACGTGAGCATAACGACGCGAACGTGTTATCAATGCCCGGTCGTTTTATCAGCAAGGAAGAGGCTAAGAAAATCGTTGAGATATTCTTGGATACACCTTTTGAGGGTGGTCGCCACCAACGTCGTATAGACAAGATCCCTTTGTAAAGTCCGCGAAAAAGTCACTTTATAAAATAAAGAAGGCTCTCCCATGGTTCGCTTACCATTCGGAGAGCCTTTTCGTATCACCGTTTAAACGGCAACGTACATATAATAGATGACGGATGCCAAATTTGAAGACTTTCTACTATTAAACATTCGATCTCGCTTTTTGTTCTTTCCATTTAGTTAAAAATGTACGGGCTACCGTCGGGAATAACTCCAGCAACAGTATTTCTTTCTCATTCTCAGCCAATAACACATCCAAATCCTCCAATACAGGATTCTCTTGCATCACGTAATGGGAACCGTCGTAAGGCACCTCATTTTGTACGCCGGTGATTTTCAACCGAAACGCCGGATCTACCGGAATCGGCGTCTTGCCATACTCTCCTTTTACCAAGGCGATAAACTGGTTGGAAGGATTACTATACATCGGGCGGCCTTTCAGCTCATCCAGCGCACAGGAAACCGCTTGCGCCCCGATAATCTGGCTCGTAGGCGTCACCAACGGAGGTAAGCCGGCATCCATCCGTACTTGCGGAATGAGCGACATCGCCTTCTCCAACAAGTCGATCTGCCCCAATTGCTTCAACTGGGCAACCATATTTGTGTACATACCTCCCGGGATCTGCGCTTTTTTCACCAACTCGTTCGGCTCGGGGAAATCAAAATACTCCTCGATCGCACGGCAATAAAGCAGCAAATCGTCCTCCTTATCTTTCCGAGCGGCCTCGATGGCATCGTTGAAGAAGCGGTCGATCTCGGCGGGGAAACTATCCTCTACGGGATTAAAGGGTCTCGGGAATTTCTTAGCGGTATCGAATGCGGAAAGTTCCTTGCGGATCGTCAATAATTCCTTGTTGATCTTAGCGATCGCATCCATATCAAGATCCAGTTCTATACCCAATTTCTTGCAGAAGATATAGACCAGTTCCACAGCGGGAGCGGCTGGTCCTCCGGCGAAATTCCAGATATTCGTATCAACGATATCCACCCCATTGATAATGGCGGATACGACCGACGCCAATCCGTAACCGGGCGTACAATGCGTATGGAAATCCACCGGTACTTTCAAGCTCTTCTTGAACAATCGCACCAATTCCGCCGTACGAGCCGGAGGTATCAAACCACTCATATCCTTCAGGGTGATCATATCAGCGCCCAGCGACTCCAGTTGAAGGGCCTTGTTTAAGAAATACTCATTCGTAAAAACAGGCTTATGCAAGGGCCGTCCATGCAAGGCGGCTTTTATACGTTCTACCGGGGAATGGTGAGGATCTATCGTATAACAGATGGCACAGTCGGCCTTTCCCCCGAATTTCTTCACATAACGGATCGTGGATTTCACGTTATCCACGTCGTTCAAAGCATCGAAAATACGCATGATATCGATACCGGAACGAATCGAGTTCCGGCAAAAGCCTTCTATAATCTCGTCGGGATAAGGATTATAACCGAATAAATTACGCCCACGGGAAAGAGCGGATAGCTTTGAGGAATTACCTATTTCCGCTTTGATGATCTCTAAACGATCCCACGGATTCTCACCTAAATAACGCATCACGGAATCGGGAACCGCCCCACCCCATACTTCCATGGCATAAAAGCCTGCGTCTTTGTAGTAAGGAAGTACACGGTCTATTTGCGCTTGAGACATTCTTGTAGCGAATGCCGATTGCTGACCATCGCGAAGAGTCAAATCACGAATCAATAATTTACGTATCATACCAAATTTGTTTAGATCGTTTTAGTCAATATTCTGATTATATAACAGGATCTAAACAAATTTGATAAAGATTACGGGGTTAATAATAACCAATTTTTCTAAAACCTCAGTCTTTTACTTCCACAACGATCATTACGGGAAAGTGGTCGGAAGGAGTGCGGGCCTCGTATTTGCTCAATGACACCTCTTTCGGGAAATTACCGTTTTGCTCCTTCTGGGCGCTTTCTTTCACCTCGGAGCGATAGGTATCCGTTAAGATTCCATACTTCTTCACCTCAAACTCCTTGGTCAAGAAAAGATGGTCGATACGGCTATCGGTCTTGCGGTCCGGATGGAAACCGTTGAAGGTACCATTCGGGGCATAGCGGAAATCTGCGATCTCATAAGAGTCACGCATGATACCGGAACCATCTAACAACTTATACGACTCACTTGTTTGATCAACATTGAAATCTCCGGTCAGGATAGCGGGAAGTCTCTTCGGGAATTCCTTGATCTTCTTCAAGATCAACTTAGCGCTCTCGGCACGGGCTTGTACGCCGACATGGTCCATATGAAGGTTGAAGAACAAGAAAGTGAAGCCGGTCTGTTTGTCCCGAAACTCGCCCCACGTACAGATACGGGGCAGAACGGCGTCCCAGCCTTTGTTCGGACGGTCGGTGATCTCGGATAGCCAGAAATCACCATGTTCCAAGACCTCGAACTTATCCGTGCGGTAAAAGATAGCCGAATGCTCTCCCGCCTGCTTACCATCGTCACGTCCCACGCCGATATAATCATATCCGGGCATGGCTTGCTTTAAGTCCTGCAATTGCGGATATTTGCCCTCTTGGGTACCAAAGATATCGAACCCGTGAAACTGTACGATCTGGGCGATGTAAGGATAGCGTTGTCCCCAACCGTTACCGTTCGTGGAATCGCTACCGTTGGCGTTTCGCAAGTTATAGGTGGCCACCACCATCGTCTCCGCCTGTAACGTCATCAAGGCGCAAAAGATAAAAGCAAAAGTATAAAAGAATTTCTTCATGGTTTATATATTTAAAATGCGTGACAAAGATAACGTTTATGCCTCAAAAACACCTCACCTCGGTTTGCCAAATCGGGGTTATCGCTCGAATACTTTCAATAACGCCAGCCTATCCTCCTCCTTTTTCACCCGAAGATAATTCCGGTAACCACTGAAGCCTGCCATAAGTACCAGTTCCATATTAGTCTTGCCTGCATTCGCGGGAGATACCCGCAAGCGGTCGAGAGCCATCAGACGGCAACGGTTTATCAAGCGGCAGAAATTCATGCCATACTCCTTGTTGATAAAAGTCGACAGGTAGCTACGGTTGGTACTTAGCCCGGCGGCGAGGTCGGTGATCCGCAACTTGGGGTCCAGATAAGGTTTCTTCTCACGTAGGTAGCGTTCTAGGCGTTTACGGTCTAGAGCCGGGAGATTGGGAGGCATATCCTCCACTTTCAACGCCTCGGGCTGGACGATGAGATAATTCTTGTCGAGCATGTTATAACAGAGCATCATATAAAACACGAACGTTGGCAACACCCCCAGCCACACGAAATAGGAAAAGGAGAAAGTCTCCATATCGAGCAACAATCCCGCCAGCGGAACGGGTACGCAAGCCAAGATAAAAACTTGCACGGCCGCCAGCCAATCCAAGGAGATACGTTGCGCCTCCGACGAGTAATCTACGATGAACCGCCTGTAACGGTATATGTTCCGGAGGTTTAGCGCCGGGTAAAGCGTATTGTAGATAAAAAACACGAGACTTACCAGTATACCGCCCTCGAACGAGGCCCCCATAAGGAAGACAGGCACCACCCAGTGCCATCGATTCAGCCTCCGCCGCTCGCCGGTATCCGTTATCATGGATACCACCCAGAAAAACATCACCTGATCCAGCATCAACGTCAATAAAAAGACGGGATGGTAATACGAGAAAGCGCACGGGGCGACCGAATAAAGCACCAACCCGAGCCAACCCAGCGACGTCACCAAGTAAGTCAGCGCCAAGAGCGCCCTCAACCGCCTTTCCTGCCCGCCCCTTCCGTACCGGCAGGCGTCCAGCAACATCAATACCATACATACCATGGCGCAGACGATGGGAAGACTGAAAGCGAAAGCCTCCATAAGACCAAGGCTCATCATGCCGTGCCTCCTTCCTCCTTGGGCTCCCGCTTCCCGGCGGCCGCTTCCCGCTCGGCGACGACGGCACGGGAATAGGTACGGAAATCCTTGAAACCTACCTGCCCGATCAGCGAGCTCACGCTCTTGCCTTGGTTGGCGGGATGCGAGCGGAGCCTATCCAACTCCCTCAAGCGGAAACGGTTCAGGTAACGATTGAAGTTCATGCCATACGTCTGGTTGATAAAGGCAGATAGCACCGTGCGGTTCACGTCCAAGTCCTCCACCAGATCAGTCATCTTATAACCCGGCCTCAAAAAAGGCTTGTGTTCCCGGAAAAAACGCTCGAAACGTCTCTGGGTCAATTTCCCGGAATGGCTACGGCGGAGGCGCACGTCTCCCGCATCCGTTTCCCCGGAGGAAGAAGGCGGGGATTCACGGCGCAAGACGTAGAGGCAGTATTCCCGCCGTATGACATGGTACGATAGCAAAACGTGTTGGAGGGCGATGCCGCAAGACACGACTGCCGTCCAAAGGGAATAGTAGAACCGGCTCCGTGGTATGAACGTAGGCAGGACCGATGAGAGCAGCGAGGCGATGGACACACCTACCAAGAAGATCACCCAGCCCGCCGGCCCGCGAACCAGCGTATCCTTCCCTCTCGCCCTCTTATAATAAGATACCAGCAGCGCCAGCGTAAGGATATAATACAAGAGGCCAAAAACAACCCTCAGCAGGGGCTTGAGGGTAAAAAAGCGGGTATACCACTCGTACCCCGCGGGAATCACCTCCGCTTTCCCCCTCACGATCTCCAGCCGCACGTCGAAAGGCACGAAGCACGACCAGACCAACATCGCCAGCGCCAGCAGCCCGGGTACGAGATAATGGAGAGGCGGGAATTCCTCCGGCTCGCCCAGCCTCGTGAGGAAACGGACGATCCGGTAGAAGAAGATAGACGGCAAGACGAAACAAAGCAGGCAAACCACGTTGAGCCGGACAAACAACGAGGGATAAAACTGATAGCAAAACGTGACCAACCACCCGGTAGCCGAGACGGATAGGTAAACCAGCAATATCCTCTTCAAGTCACGCTCCTCCCGAGACAGGCAATCCTGCAAGGAAAGCCCCACCACCATCCCGCAAGACACGGCGGAATAGACGGGTACCAATACCATGATAGAGATCATATAAACAGTCAGGATATCCATGCCCCAAATATATCGCTTTTTTATCAAGGCCTGCCGCTTTTTGATAGAAAAGAGACATTTTTACCTTTTTGCGCGTGAATTACGATCTGTCCTATCAATAAAATCAGCTAATTACGATTTGTCCTAATAGATTCGGACGGATTGTCATGCGGGAAACCCGCTCCCTCCCATATCTTAGCGGCAACTAAAATACGAACATCATGAAAGAACAAATCATCCTAACAACAGGCGTCTTACTATTCCTTTCGCTCGTATCGGCATGGGGGCAAGGGACAAGCACAATAGATATAGATCTTAGTGACGATAGCCATAAAGGGGGAATTACCATTAGTCAAGACAATAGCGTATATCGTATTCACGGTACGTATGATGTCCAAAAACAAGGATTGCCATCACAAGAAACCGGATACGGCACAACAGATCAGAATAAATCGAAAGCCGTTATTGTGGTCGCCAGTGGCATACAGGTAAAGATCACGCTGGAGAATGTAAACATCGAGAATCTCCAAGAAGACGAACCTTATTGCGCCTTATACGCCGATGGAGCCAAGAAAGTAGAATTGACCCTAGCCGGAGATAACAGCTTAGCAGGTGGCCATGACCTACCCGCCATTTGCGCGCCTACAGGCGATGGTACCGAGCTTATAATAAAAGGTAAAGGAAAACTAACGGTCAAAGGAGGAAATGAAGCCGCCGGAATAGGCTCACGATACAGTAAAGATGCGAAAGGAACCATCACGATCGAGAACGGTACCATCATTGCCCATGGGAAAGGATATGGAGCCGGTATCGGAACAAGTGCTAATTCCAATGGTGGAACCGTCCGGATCAAAGACGGGAATATCACCGCCACAGGGGGTGATTCCGGGCCGGGTATCGGGGTATCGGGGACTCCCGCTCATGCTAATCCACCCATAACTTCCGGAACGATAGAGATCAGCGGGGGAATCGTAAATGCCACCGGATATAACGGTATGGGCGCAGGGGAAGGAAAGGTAGGGGAAACAGTCACGATAAGCGGGGGGATCATCTCCGCTATAACGAATAAAGATGGAGGCAAAGCTATAAACGCGTCATCTTATGTCCTCCCCTCCGGTCAGAATAGCGCTATCATATTTCTAAAGGAATATAATTATAGTAGCATTGAGGGTAGCATCAAGGGTAGCATGATAGATGGCAACAACGTCGACATTCCCCACTATACCATCGACCGGGATTACGAGATACCGCCCGGCTATACACTCCATATAAGAAGGAAACAGACATTGACGATCGCCGATGGCGTAACCCTCACCAATGAAGGGACGATCAGCAATGAAGATAGTGGAACCATCGACGGCAACGGAACGATAGAGAACAATGAGGATCTCAAGAGTGACAATACCAATATCAAGGTTCAGCTTAATGGTCAGAAGATAAAGTACAAAGTGAACTTTCAAACCAATTATCCCATCGACGACGGCACTAATAGCACAGAATACCTATCAGAAACTGACGCATTAAGGCAAGGTGAGCTCACCTATACATATTACACCCTAGTAGAAGGCTGGTACGACGATAGAGAAGGCGGGAATCAAATAACCAAGATCACCGGGCCTATGACCCTCTACGCCCATTGGACAGAGAACCTGATCAAGACCACCGCCTCCCCGGCCACGCTGGAAGGGACGTACGCCACGCCACTGGAGCCGAATGAGCTTTATGACCTGTCCGGGCTCCTCGCTCCCGATACCTACGGCGATAAGTCCGACTATAAGTTCGAAATCGACGGTGCAGCTTATGGCCTGACGGTAAACAATGATAACAAGCTATGCGGTTCCCCCAACAAGGCTACCGCAACATCCGGAGCTAAGATACGCATTGACATCAGCCATGTCAATTGCGAGAAGCCGGAGAGCGTAGACATCCCAATAACGATCCACCCGAGAACACTCACCGTCACCCCGCAGGCCGACCAAATACTGTATAAAGGCGAGGCCCCGAAATATGACACAAGCGGAGAAGCCAAAGGAGAAACAGCAGCCTTCTCCGGGCAACTGGCCATAGACTCCCCAACCAACCTTATCATTCCGGGAGATCTCAAGCTAATAGATAACGACAAGTTCCTAGCGTCCAACTACAAGCTGGAACTCACGCCGGATATCCCATGTACCTATACCGACAAGCTACCGGAAGAGGCCCGTGTAGAACTTGGTGGCGACAAGAAGGGGGAATGGTATGCCGGAGCCGTTACCTTCTCCGCTCCCCCCGGTTTCACCATCAAGCTGAAAGAAGCGGAAGAGACTGGCATACAAACCAAAGCGATTAGCCCGCTAATCGCTTCCGGCGAAGACTTCGCCGCCTCCTTCACCTTCAGCCAAGAGGGAACCTTCGACGTGGCCTACCTACTCAAACGTGACGACCCTTATACGCGAGAGTACGAGCATAAGGCCACGGATATCCGCCTCGACCTCAACGCCCCTACCGTAACCGTCTCCACCAATAACCTCGGCTATACGCTCACCGCCACCGATGGCAAGGGCAGCGGCGTAGCTTCCGTCCTCATCGACGGTGCTTCCGTGCAGCTTACCTCCGACCGCTATGACGGTTCCGGAAGCGAGGGCCTCCATACCTACAAGGTGACGGACCATGCGGGACACGAGAGCGCAGGCACGTTCAGCCTTGCCACTCCGTCGCCTCCGGTATACACGGTCGTAATCCCCGAGACCGCAAACGCGACCCTCACCCCCTCTCCCGGTACCTATTACTATGACGAGGGTGATCAATTGTTCCTCTACATTGAGCTAGACTCAACCTACAGCCAGTCTACCCCCGTGGTAAAGGCGAACGGCCGGACGATCACCCCCAACCGAGACAGCAGCTACACGATAGCCGTCTACGAAGATATCCGGATCACGATAGAGGATATCATCGTATCCACCGCCCGGATCACCGACAACAAGAGCCGTATCCGCTCCTCCGGCGGCATACTCTACATCAACACCTCCGCCCCGCTCGACGTATCGATAACGACAATGGCCGGAAAGCTGATCCGCCATTCTCCCCTCCCCGTCGGTAGCAACCACCTGCACGGCCTGCCTGCCGGCTTCTACGTCGTGAAGCTATCCGACGGCACGACAGCCAAAGTAGGAATCGCCCAGTGATAAACCAAAACGCCCCGGAAGAATCAATCCTTCCGGGGCGTTCCTGTATTCCAAAGCTAGCCTAGTCTGAGAACGCAGACATGATCGGACGAGCGATCCACACTTGCGGCTGCGGTACGTCCAACAGGTAGGCGATCGTACCGGCGATATCATATACCATCGTACTCTCCGGGATCTTGAAGCCTTTCTTTACGTTCTTTCCATAGAAAACGATCGGGGTTTGCATCTCGTTCATCGTCTTGCCACCGTGACCGGTCTCGATACCGCCGTGGTCGGCCGTCAGTATAACCACCGTATCATCCATGATACCCGCCTCACGAACGGCGTCCATCACTTGCGTCAAGCAACTGTCCAAATGATTCACCATGGCGAAATACTCCGGGGAGCTCCAACCCTTGCCATGTCCGGTACCATCCGGCTGATCGTATATGATCGCACAAAGGTTCGGCTTCTTCTCCTTGATATACTGAACGGCTACCGGGGTACATCCGTTCGGGTTCTCAGTCGACATCGGGGCATGCTTACGGAAGCTCATGGCCAAAGTATCCACCAGATAATTCATGCCTTCCCACTCATAGATATAGCCGATCTCGGCCTCGGGAGCCTTATCCCGGTACAGGCCGAAGATATTCGGGAAACGGTTGTCGCTATTCACGACACGCGAAGGAAGCTCCGGCGTACGAGATCCCCACTCCGTATATCCGTGCAACTCCGGTCCCGCTCCCATAAACATGGAAGCCCAATTACAAGCACTCGACGAAGGCAGGATCGAACGATTCTCTAACGTGGAGGCGCCTTCCGCCATCATCTTACGGAAAGTAGGCATATCCGCCCCATTATTCAAGCAATGGGCGCTCAAGCCGTCGAAACCGATCAAGATTACATGCTTTGGCAGATTCTTCTCTTTCAAAGGCGCTTGCTGAGGTGCCGTATTACAGGCGCTCAGGCAGTATGCGATTACCGCACAACAAATAAATAAGATTTGCTTTTTCATCTTACCGTGTTTTTCTTTTATGATTAATATTGAAGTATCTTAGATTCCGTCAGACAAAGGTACAAAGTTTAACTAAAGTTCAAAAAGATCATTTATCTTTGTGGCTTAATCTAATCTTATTTTCATAAATACGTATGTACAAACATTTCCTAACAAGCGTATTGCTTGTATTTTTCATGCTATCCTGTAGCAAACCTTCCCCTTTTGAGGGAAAGATGCGAGAAAGCGTACAAACCTCCCTAAGCTGGAGAAACGACACGACCGGTATCTGGGAAACAGCCGGCTGGTGGAACTCGGCGAACGTATTGACCGCCACCATTCGCTACGGCGCCGTAACCAAAGATCCGGCCATCCCATCTGTCATAGAGGATGTATTCGAGAAAGCCCGTCATTACCAAGTAGGCGTAGACTCAACCGGTACTCCCCGTTATTGCGACAACTTCATCAATGATTATTACGATGACGAGGGTTGGTGGGCATTGGCATGGATCGAGGCCTCCAAACTGACCGGAGAGAAAAAGTACCTAGATATGGCCGAGATCATATTCGATGATATGACAACTGGCTGGAGCGACGCTTGCGGAGGTGGCATCTTCTGGAAAAAGAACCCTTTGCATTACAAGAACTCCATAGCGAACAACCTGTTCTCCCTGACAGCTATCCGATTATATAAAGTGACCCAAAATCCGGCGTACCTCGACTGGTTCAAGAAGAACGTGGATTGGTATATGCGAACTGGCATGATCAATACGGACATCTACCAAATCGAGGACGGCACGAAAGACGATTGTACCCCCAACCGCAACGCCCACTACACGTATAACCAAGGCGTAGCCATCGCTGTCTTAGCCGAGATGTATCTCCAAACCAACGATAAATCTTACTTGGAGCTAGCGGAAAAGATCGCCGACGCTACCATTACCACGCAATTGGTAACCGACGAGGGTATACTTCGTGAGATGAAGCCCGAGATCGATGATAGCAACGACGGTGTCCAATTTAAGGGTATCTTCATCCGTCATTTAGCCTTCCTGTATGACCTAACCAAGAAACCAGCCTACAAGGATTTCATCTTGAAGAACGCCGAGTCCATCATCACGAGAGATTACGACCCGGCCTCCAAAAGCTTCGGTTGTTATTGGTACGGCCCTTTCCACAAGGAAAGCTCGGCAGCAAACGCCTGCGCTTTGGAGTGCGTGATAGAGGCTTATGAGTTAACGAAATAGGTATCCGGGGAGACGCAGCTTGTCATTATTCACACAGCCAGCGGGCGATATTCCGCTCTGGCTCCCCCGGAGCTGGAACGGATGTCACGTACAGCTCTGGCTCATTGACAAAAAAACAGGACGGCGGACATCTCCGCCGTCCCGCCCAAAAGAGACAGCCTTATCTCTGTTTGTATTCATGTCAAGGTTGGTTGTTTACTGATAACGGGGCCATATAAACCCTGTTTTTCATATCGTGCACAAACATAAGACTTCTTTTTCACAAAAGAACAAATTCCTTCTTCTTTCTAGAAATACATGCTTTATAACATACCACACTCCCTCTCGGTTGCTAGCGTGGACTTCTATTACAAAGGATAGGCGACGCAGCACGCTACGTCTCCCTCCGCTTTCTTTTTACCAATAATAGGTCTCCATAATCTCCTTCATCCTAGGAGTATTCGTGTCCTCATCCTTAACATCTTTCCGCAGCTTCAGCATCTCCTCCTTCATTTGCCGGATGATCTTGGCGTATTGGGGATCGTTGTAAGCGTTGTGATTCTCACGAGGATCGGATTGAAGGTCGTAAAACTCCCATGCTGGAGTCGTGGTCTTATCCTCCGAACCAGTCATATTCAGACGGTCGCCATAGAAAAACATCAGTTTATACCGCTCATTACGGATACCCATATGGGCCGGACGGTTCGAATGTTGGGTCCAATAACGATAATACATCTCCTTACGCCAATCCTTTGGGGTATTTCCTTTCAGATTATCGCGAAAACTATGGCCCTGCGATTCATTCGGGGTCTTCACGCCTGCGTAATCCGCCAACAAAGAGGCAAAATCCACGTTCAAGATCATATCCTTATTGCGGGTCCCCGCCGGGATCTCTTTCGGGTAACGGATCACGAAAGGCATACGTAGAGACTCCTCATACATCATACGCTTATCGAAGAAACCATGCTCTCCTAAAAAATAACCTTGGTCGGATACGTACACCACGATCGTATTATCGGCGATTCCCATATCGTCCAGCGCTTTCAATAACTTCCCGATATTATCGTCGATCGTAGCCCCGCAACGCAGATAGTCGCGCACCAATTTCTGGTAAGCGGCGCTACGGGCGGCAGATCGATGCATGCCCTTCGTCGTAAAAGGCAACTCCGGATACCGGCACCACCATTTATCAGGGTCTTGCGACGCCACGTCCCAACGACGGGCCAACTCCTCCAAAGGCTGTCCGGAGAAGGTACGTCCATTCGTCTCCGGCCCCCAATCAAATAAGTTCTCCGGTTCCGGGAAAACAACGCCGTCATACAAATGCCTCATCCGTTCTGGAAAATCCCAAGGTTCGTGTGTAGCCTTGAAATGACAACACATCATGAAAGGCCGGTCCTTATCGGCCTCTTTCATCCAACGGATCGCCTTATCCGTCACGATATCCGTGGAGAAACCTCGTACCCGCTCCCCGAAATTACGCTCACCCGGCCAAGGTTCCGTACAATTTATAAAAGTAGGGTCTCGGTACTCGCCTTGGTCATGAAACACGGAATAAAAGTCGAAACCTTGCGGTTGCGTTTTCAGATGCCATTTACCGACCAAAGCGGTCTGATAGCCTCCCGCCCGCATTTGCTTGGCGATATTATCCTGCTCCGGATCAAAGGAATCACTTAACGTGTAAACACCGTTCACGTGACTATAGGCTCCGGTCAAGATCGCCGCACGACTAGGGGAAGAGATCGAGTTCGTACAAAAACAATTATCTAACACGCAGCCCTCCGCAGCCAAGCGACGGATATTCTCGTTCCGGGCATAATCACCCAACACCCCCCCGTAAATGCCCCAAGACTGGGAAGTATGATCATCCGAAAGGATAAACAAGATATTGGGACGTTCCTCTTGCGCCGGTTTATCGGCGGCAAAAAGGAACTGCCCGTTCCCCGAAAGACAACAGGCAGTCATTCCGATACTTATGATCGATTGTTTCATAGGTCATGACGTTTTTTCCCTTGTACTAGACCCGGTTCCCTACGCTCCGTTCCCTTTACGCGCATTAGGTTATCCCCTAACTCATGACGTTTCAGGTCGGCGATCTTCATCAATTTCGCGGCTTCCTCAGGATACTGGGTGATCACGTTATAACGCTCTCCCGGATCACGGCGCAAGTCATACAACTCAGGTTTCATGATCTCCAGATTCGTCAACTTACCCGGCTGGCCGTCGTTTCCCGGCTCATAAGCCCCGTAAGTAACGTATTTATGAGGGAATACCAGCTTAAACATACCGTCCGTGACAGCCTCCAAGTCATTCTTGTTATAATAATAGACAAAGGATTCACGAGGATTCGCATCTTTCTTGCCCTCTATCAATGATAAGATACTAACGCCATCAATCTTGCGAGTAGGCAGCGGGGCCTGCGTGATCTCGGCAAACGTAGGAAGAAGGTCGATATTAGAAGCTAACTTATTACAAGTCGTGCCCGGTAACGTCTTACCTTTCCAGTACATGATACAAGGAACCCGGTTACCACCATCAAAGGTCGTAGCCTTTGCCTCACGTAACCCACCGGCTGAACCGGCATGATTCCCGTAATTGGTCCAAGGGCCATTATCGGAAGTCAAGATCACCAACGTATTATCTTCCAAGCCCAGCTCACGCAATGTCTTGAATATCTCACCTACACTCCAGTCGATCTCCATCATCACGTCGCCATATAAACCCTGCTCGCTCTTTCCCTTGAATTTATCGGAAACGGCCAACGGTACATGGGGCATATTATGAGCCAGATACAAGAAGAAAGGCTTATTCTTATTCTTCTTGATGAAATTAACAGAACGGGTGGTATAATCCGTAGTCAACCGTGTTTGGTCCGTATTATAACCGATAATCTCGTTTCCGTCATAAGTCGGCAAATCCGGGAAATTAAAGACCTCACCTTGTTGCGGGTGGAATGGCCACATATCGTTAGAATACGGCAAACCATAATACTCATCGAAGCCATTTTGCAAGGGAAGAAATTCCTTTTGGCTACCTAAATGCCATTTACCGAAGATAGCGGTACTATATCCTTTCTGTTTCAATACCTCTGCGATCGTCATCTCATCCGGATGGATTCCGTAGTTCGAATCCGGTCCCGGAGCGCCGGCGAAACCGATACGATTCGGATAGCAACCGGTCAACAAGCCGGCACGAGACGCTCCACTGATCGGCTGTCCCGCCAAGAAGTGTGTAAAACGAACGCCTTCCGCCGCCATTTTGTCGATATTCGGAGTGGTATATCCGTAAGCCCCATTAAAAGAAAAATCTCCGTACCCCACATCATCCAAATTAATCAGGACGATATTCGTGTAATCAGCGGCTATGCCTGCCATTGAAAAGGCTGAGGCGGCCGTCAGTAACATTAGTTTATTCTTCATGATATTATTTATTGATATATTGGCTTTTAATTAAACAAATATAAACATACATAATCAGACGTTCTTTCTTTTTACATTTTTTAAAGCAAGAATAGTCCTAGGATTATCACTTTTCTAAAGAACGCTCAAAAGCATCTCTCATCGCTTGCAACTCCTTTACTTTCTCGGGATATTGATCTTTGAAATTCATATGTTCCGTGTTATCCTTTTCTAAGTTGGAAAGGAACAACTCATTAAGGACCTTCTCTCCCTCCGGAGTCACGTCATGGGGATTCGCTATTAATTTCCATTCCCCGCAACGGACAGCCCATTGCTTCCCAAAATCAAAATGAAGTGCCTTATGAGGAGAAGGTTTGGAACTGTCTTTGATAAGTGGGAGTAAGCTCTTTCCATCCACATCCATCCCTTCCGCTGAAAGACCGCATAATTCGACCAAGGTAGGAAACCAATCGATATTCATCGCAACCTGATCACGTACCTCACCTTGTGGCAGCTCCTTGGGCCAGCAGATGATAGCCGGAACCCGGATACCTCCCTCAAACAAAGAGAATTTTCCGGCCCGGTAAGGACCGCTATAGCCTCCTCCTCTAAAAGTACGTTCCTCCATGCTATGCCCGTTATCCGATTGGAAGATCAAGATGGTATTATCAGCCAACCCCTCGGCAGCCAAGAAGGTACGTAACTCCCCTAAATAATCATCGAAAGTAGAGACAAACGCCGCATACATTCTTCTGGGATTAGGTAGGTCCGCATAATAATCCAACCATTTCTCGCTGGGCTGCAATGGGTAATGAGGGATATTTACCGCCCAATAGATAAAGAACGGTTTCTCTTTATCTTCCGTAGCGAATTTCTTGATCTCTTTCAGGTTCTCTGCGGCGAAAAAGTTGCCCGGAGAATAGATCTCCCTCTCATTCTGCCACAAATCATGCCGATTCGGGCCACCCCAATAATAGAAATGGGAATAATTATCCACACATCCTCCTCGTATTCCCCAAAAGTAATCGAAACCCTGTGCGTTCGGCCCCTGTTCTATACGGTCGCCCAAATGCCACTTTCCGATCAAGGCGGTACGGTAGCCATTCGATTTCATTCGCTCGGCTATAGTCTCTTTCTCTACCGGTAAGAAACTATTCCCTCCCGCATTCACTGTAAGTCCCGCACGTTTGGCGAATTGTCCCGTCAATAAGGAAGCCCTCGACACCGAGCTAACCGCCGCCCCATAAAACTGGGTAAAGCGAACGCCTTGATTTGCCAAGGCATCCATATGGGGAGTACATAAATCTTTCGCCCCAAAGCAGTTCACGTCCAGTGATCCATGATCGTCCGTATAGATCAAGATCACGTTCGGATGAGCCGACTGAGCCTCAACGATACCAGCGAGCAGAAGCCCGCTGGTAGTTAAAATGAGTTGTTTTATATTCATGATTTATTTTCAAATACGATGCCTCGCCTTAGTCCCAGTTCGGATTTTGCTCCAAATTTGGATTCAAGACTGTTTGATTATAAGGGATCGGCCATAAATAATCTCGTTTCGGATTAAAAGAACGTTTCACGACTTCTATTCCATCATAATTATGCATCATACCATTATTCTCTTTCTCGGCGGTTTTCCAACGCAAGATATCCGAATAGTAGAGTCCTTCAAAGGTCAACTCGATACGGCGTTCACGGCGGATTACCTCACGCATCTGATCTTTCGTCAAACCTTTTGGTACTTCCGGCATATTGATATCCGGACGCCTACGCAATTGGTTGATGGCATCATAAACTGACTGATCAGGACCACTCGCCTCATTCTGCGCCTCGGCATACGTCAACAGAACTTCCGCATAACGAATTAAAATGAAATTGAAAGCCGAACGTTCTACTAAAGGAATCGTTACATCATCCTCATAAGAAGTGTATTTCTTCACACCGAAACCCGTAGTCGCCACATCTTCTTTTGTGATCGTCTTTCCTAAATACGGATAACCGATGCAAACGATCGATTTCAATAAACGAGGATCTCTGTTCTCATACGGACGAGTCGGATCATAAAGCGGTGACTCTTCTATCGTCTTCCCGTCAATACAGAGATATGTATCAACCAGTTCCTTCAAGGGAGCCGGACGATTCAAGCGCCAGATATTCTGATCATAATCCGTTGGATACTCCGGCAATTTCGCTTCTATATCAAAGATTACCTCACAATTATATTTATTATCTTCGCTAAAGAAATGACGATAATCATTGAATAATTGATAAACGCCAGACTCCATTACCTGCTTAGCAGCTTGGGCCGCCTCCGCCCAACGAGAATTATATAATAAAGTACGGGCTTTTAACGCTAATGCGGCACCTTTTGTCGCACGTCCCAAGTCTGAGCTAGCATAGGTGTCCGGTAGCACGGCAGCGGCCTCCTCCAAATCCTTGACAATCTGATTCACTACCTCTTCCTTGGAATTGCGAGGTAATTCGGCTTGCTCATCCGCATTGGGAGCATCTATAATCAGCGGTACACCTCCGAATTTATCGACCAGACTTAAATAATAGAAAGCTCGTAAGAACTTGGCTTCACCCACCATCTTCGCCTTCTCCGACTCATCCATATCGACACCTCCGACATTAGCGATGAAAGTATTCGTACGGCCAATACCAACGTAACAGTTCTTCCATAAACTTCCGATTAGAGCCGTAGTAGACAAATGTTCACCCTTTCCAATCGCTTGCGTACCATTCGCCTCGTTATAAGGCATCGCATTCGCTGTCAACATATCGAATTCCATCGTATGCAATGAACGCCAAGGTTTCAATGCGTTGTAACATCCCATTATACCGGCGCTCGCATGCTCTTTTGTCTTCCAGAATGTTTCCGTGGAATATTGATCGGAAGGATCTACATCCAACCAGCTATCGCAAGCGATTAAACTCATACAAGCGACAGCGACACATATCATCTTATATATTTTACGTCTCATATTATTATTCCTTATTATTTAAAATGTGACATTAACACCTGCCGTATAAGTCCGTACAGACGGATAGGCATACCAGTTGCTTCCCTTCAAGTTCTTCTCCGGATCAAAATCCTTCATCGGAGAGAACGTGAATAAGTTTTGCGCATTGACAAAGACCTTTAATCTCTTAACCACACCGCTTTTCAAGAAAGAGGCCGGTACGTTATAAGAAAGTTGCAAGTTCTTCAAACGTAAATAAGAGGCATTTCTCAACCAGAAATCATTTGTACGGAAATTCTCGTTCAAGCATCCTTCATACGTAGTCAAGATAGGCAATGTAGCGCTGGTTCCCCGCTCGGGAGTCCAAGCATCCGTCAACCATTGTTCCGGCAAACCACAGCCAAACCATAAAGGAGTAGCACCAATGCGGTCTCCATATGTATAGACATCAGTTACACCTTGGAAGAATGCGCTCAGATCCCAATCCTTATATCCTAAGTTGATATTGAATCCATAAGTTATCTTTGGAATCACACCACCACGTATCTGGCGGTCATCTTCGGTAATTTTCCCATCGCCATTCGTATCCTCAAACTTCAGATATCCCGGTTTAGTAGCCGCGGTTTGATACGGACTATTCTTGATTTCCTCCTCAGATTGGAAAATACCGATAGCATGAAGCATATAATAAGAATCGATAGGCTTTCCTTCTTCCAAGATAAACATTCCATCAATGATTGTTTGCCCCTTCAAGCTAACGATCTTATTCTTGATAAAGGTCATATTTCCATTTACCTCGTAACGGAAGTCCCCGATATTGTTCCGATACCCCATATTCAACTCGAAACCTTTATTGCTCACCTCGCCGATATTACGGATCGGGCCATCCAGACCACCTACTTGATCCGGCAAAGTAACCTTTCGCAAGATGTCGGAAGTACGTTTATCAAAGAACTCGAAAGAGAAATCTAAGTTTCCGTTTAACAAGCTAGCGTCAATACCGACATTCGTCATGGTCGTTGTCTCCCATGTGATGTTCGGATCGTTATAGGCGGTAATAGCCGCTCCGGATTGCATCGCTCCATTCAACGGGTAGTTATAATCCGTAATTGAACCATCATTTTTTATCACCTTCAAGTTCATTAGGTCCACGTAACGGAACAAATCGATACGCTCGTTACCCAATTGTCCCCAAGAAGCTCTCAATTTCAGATTGTAGATCCAAGGAATATCTTTCATAAACTCTTCCTCGCTCAAACGCCATCCGGCAGAGAATGATGGGAAAATACCCCAACGATTTCCTTTGGCAAAACGAGACGAACCATCATAACGAAAGTTACCCTCAAATAAATAACGATCCTTATAACCATAATTCACCCTACCAAAGTAAGACATCAAGACTGATCTCGAGGAAGTACCCGCTACACTCGGATTACTAGAACCTGCGTTTAATTCGTGCAACTCGTTCCCTAAGAAACCTTCTACCTTAGCGGAAAACTCAGTCTTATCATCGCTCTCAAAACTATAGCCAGCCAATACTTTTACGTCATGGGCATCATTGAACTTCTTGCCCCAAGATAAAGTATTGAATACTGTAACTGCCAAGTCATTCTTATCACCTTTATAGGCATGGCGTGTATTCTGACCGTCATAAACCACTCGTTTCTCCTCATTGGTCTTCAACTGATATTCGTATACATCAGGCGCAAAACGAGATTGCAGATAATCATATTTGTTTAAACCGACATTCAGGTTATAAACGATATCAAACGGAAGCTTATATTCCGCAGACAAATTCGCCAACATACGCAAGGACTTATGCTTGTTCTCGCCCTCATCGGCCAACGCCAACGGATGGCGATAGATATTATGCCCAGGAGTACGGATAAAGGTATCCGCATAGCGACCATCGGCCGTATAAGTCGGGTGGAAAGCCTGCGCTTTATAAGTCATCTCCACTAAGTTTGCCACACCCGCTACCGGCTCATTATAGATCTGATAATGCGCATTGATATTAGCGCCGATCTTCAAACGGCTATTTACCTGAGCAGTCGTATTCACAGCTAAGGTATATTTATTGGAATCCGTTCCACGCAATACTCCATTTTGATCACCATAGCCTAAAGATACGGAATACGTATATTTATCATCACCTCCGGAGAAACGCATGTTATGCTCCATAATAAAGGCATTATTATACATGATATCCAACCAATTATTCTGCGGATACATAATCGGGTCTGTTAACATGCCTTGTTTGTACTCCTCGATTAACGCGTCAGAATAATCCACCGTTAGTTTACCTTCGTTCCGTTGCGCTTGGTTTCTCATTTCCATAAACACGACCGGATCATATACGAAGTTAGGCAGATAGGTAGCCTGCTGCACTCCGAAATAGTTATTATAATCGACGGTAAACTTACCTTTCTTTCCCCCCTTTGTCTTTACCAAGACAACGCCATTCGCCGCACGAGAACCGTAGATAGCGGAAGAAGCCGCATCTTTCAATACGGAAATACTCTCAATATCATTCGGATTTACCGCTTCCAACGGGAACTCGATACCATCCACCAAAATCAATGGGTTATTATCGTTCAAGGTTCCCTGACCACGAATACGAATCGTCGCCCCGTCCGCTCCCGGCTGAGCACCCGCTTGATTTACGTAAACACCTTGCGTACCTTGCAACGCTTGGGTTGAGTTGGTGATCGGGCGATTCTCCAACGTCTCCGCATCCAAAGAGGAGATCGCTCCTGTTAAATTCACTTTCTTTTGCGTTCCGTAACCTACGACCACAACCTCATCCAACTTCTGGGTATCCTCGGACAGGCTGACCATTACTTTCGAAGAATTACCAATCTCGACCGTACGATCCGTATAACCAATAAAAGAAACTACCAAGATCGCATTGTCCGGTACTTCCAGACTGAAGTTTCCATCAATATCCGTAATCGTTCCGTTCGTAGTGCCTTTAACGACAACATTCGCCCCGATAATGGGTTCTCCCAAGGCATCTTTTACTTGCCCGGTAATCTTTCGTGGCGAAGACTGGAATAAGGCATTCGGATGTGAGACACTTGAAACACTCTTTGACTTAATTATAATCTGCCGGTCTACAATCTCATATTGGTATCCCGTATTTTTCAAGGCTTGCTCTAAGACCTCCTCTAACGAAGCATTATTTGCTTTTACACTCGTTTTCCTATTTACATTTACTTGATTATCATTCAAGAAGAACGTGTACTCACTATTTTTCTCTATTTCTTTTAGCACTTCCGATATACTGCAATCCTGTTTATTCATGGAAAGCTTATAATTCTGTCCATAGGTAGAAGCGGATACAGTGCATGCGAAAGCCAAGGATAACAACGCACTTATCTTCATGACTCGGTTTACTTTTCTGATTTTTTTCATAACTTTGTAATGTTTCTGATGAATAAATTAGCAGGTGTGTCGGCCTCTCAACTCCTAACGCCTGCCGTCAAGAACATTTGATCAGGAGGAGAAACCTAGTTTTCCTCCTGTTTTTTTATTAGACTCAAGAACTGTTAACAAGCATATCTCTTAGAATTTAACGTTAGACACTCATTTATCTCCCTTTATATATAGTTCATATTCATTGTCTTTCTCTCTGTATTTAATGGGCGACGTATTGCTCAGCATAAACAGGATTCGCTCCAAGGACTCATCCCGTACCTTAAACGTAAACCGATATTTCTCCGCTATCTCCTTCGGACACTTTATCTCCCGCCCGTACCAAGGCTCCAGACGGGTAAGGATCATACTCAAGCGTTCGTTCTCAAAACTGAGGACACCGTTACGCCAACCCGAATACTCCTCGGCATTAACCGTCTTAACTCTAACGGTATTCGCTTGTTTGTCGAAAACCAACATCTCGTTCGGGTTCAATATCACCTCACGCCTGTTCTTCACATTGGGACCTCCCAAGCCAATCTTCACCTTACCGTTTAACAGGATCGTCTCCAACTTGCTCTCGGAATCATAGTTGAAAACCTCGAAGGCCGTGCCCAAGGCCGTTACATCCATGTTCTTGGTATGCACGGTAAATGGTCTTTCCCGATCTTTCGCTACGTCGAAGAAGGCTTGCCCTTTTAATTCCACATCACGGGTCTTGCCATCGAAACTCTTTGGGTAAATCAACTGGCTATTCGGCCCCATTCTCACGGTCGTACCGTCCGATAAGGAAACCGGCTCTATGCAACGGACACCGGAGGCCATTACATATATATATTGATCTTCTTTCGTATGAGACCAATAAACTACGCTTCCTACACCTAAAAGTAGCAATATGGAGGCGGCTATCGCCGTAATCTTATAGACCCAGAGTTTACGGACACCGTTTGTCGCCATTGTCCGGGCTATGATTCGTTCCCACATGCGATTCCCCACCACGGGATTCACGCGATCCGCAACCTCGTCCCATTGGGAACGCATACGCTCTTCCACTTTGGGGTCACACAGCAAACGTTGCCGATCTTTCTCATCCAGAGCATCTCGCATCAACTTCTTCAATATCGTTCTCGTATCTTCGCTCATGTTTATTATTCTTGTTCTATTTATAAATACACGCCACGACTCCCTCCCCCCTATTGGAAGATAAAAAAATTCGCTTAGGTTAATCAAATTCAGATAAGATACCCAAATACGATTGAAAAATAATCATGCCTAAAGCCTCAAGTACAATTAAATGTCTATTACTTATAGGTACTCTTTAAAATTATCTTTACGAAATTGTATTTTATCAGTATCTTCCTTGCTTTCCATCCTTATATTTCCGTCCTTTGTATTCAATGAAATTGGTTGCCGACGGTGTCGGCAGTATTTCCGACGCCGTCAGCAATATTTCCGACAGCGTCAGCAGCATTGCCGAGGGCGTCGGCAACCGATTTCATCAAATAGAAACGCCAAAGAGATAAACGTTAAATATCCGAGGCATCCTATACATTATCCATTTAAATAACGAGAAAATCATGGGTAAACCAAGAAGTGGCATCCAAGTCAGTATTTATAATACACCGGGCAATGAACAACGCGGGCCAACATCCTGCGCACGAGTCATCACCAGAGATACCAAACGCATGAACGATATATGTGAGTATATTTCCGAATGCTCATCCGTCACCTCCGCCGACATAAAAGGTGTATTGGAGGCGCTTACTTCCTATATCGGCAGGGAATTATCCTATGGGTACAGCGTGGAACTGGAAGGATTGGGACATTTCTCGCCATCGGTAAAAAGCAAAGAAGTAACGGACCAGAAAGGAAATACTAAATCAAGCGCTAGCATACACGGCGTTAACTTCCGCTGCTCTCCCCGACTGAAGGAGATGGTAAAAAAGAACGCCCCCATCTTGGTTAAACGGGAAAATCTGCCCAAAACGGGAATCGAGGGAAGGAAGGCTAAGATGTTATCTTATCTAGAAAGAAACTCATATATAAATCTCACCGATTACGCCGGCTTGAACAATTGTACCCGCTACCGTGCGAGCGAGGATATCAAGCAATTTATCAAGGATAACGTAATAGCCAGCGTAGGATATCGAACACACCGGATTTATGTGCTGCCTGAAAAAGAAGACGAGCAAAACTAAAACTTAAGACGCAGTGGCACTTCCGGACTCTATAAATACGTGACCTAGGAAAGCGCTAGATAAACCAGATAAGTAACATGATATTTTTCTTCAAGAACTTCAAGGCTTCGCTGATCTGGTTCTCAACGGTCTTCTCCGAAATATTGAGTTGGAAGGCTATCTCTTTATAGCTTTTATGCTCCTTCCGGCTTAGATTAAAGATAACCCGGCGTCTTTCCGGCAATTCCTCTATCAAATGATCGATATACTCCCCCAAGTTATAGGCGGTGATCTCTTCCTCTAAGTCGTAGGAGGTCTCCATAGCGGACAAGACCGTCATTTTATAAAAGTCCTCGTTCACGTTCTTCCGGTGCTGATTAAAGATCAAGTTACGGCTGATGACAAACAGAAGCCCCTTGAAGTTATCATCCTCCCGGATGAATTCCCTCGACTCCCAGACCTTGATAAACACCTCTTGTACCACATCCTCGGCCACATCCCGATTATTCAAATAAAGCCCGCAGAAATGATAAACCTTTTCCCAATATTGTTTATACAACATCGAAAAAGCCTCCCTATCTCCTTCTTTCAACGACTTTATAATTTGTCTCTCTTTCATTTAGCATCACATATCGTTTCGCGAAGATAATAAAATCATATACTAATAAAAGTTAATGATATCCCAGTTCTCCCGGACTTCTTTGTACTATTAATATAGCACGAGAAATAATGGAAGAAGAAAACAAACATATAAGCGATTTATTAATCCGATACGTAAATGGACTCTATACACGGAACGATATAGAGACCTTGCGGAAGTTAGCCTCATCCATAACGGAGCGAGCAGAATTAGAAAGCGAAATGGACCGGGTCTGGAGCGAAGCGCAGGACTTACCTCAATCCGATTCCCATAATCATCTGCTTTATAAGAAGGAGGCGCAAGACCTGTTGGATAAGACACGTAAAAGAGAAAGAAGAATCTCCCTATCCACTTTCATCAAGTATGCGGCGAGCATAGCGATTATCGTTTCCATCGGATTCGGAGCGAAACTATACCTAAATCATTCAGCGAAGCAGCATACATCTGCCAGCGACCATCTCCTAACGGAAATAAGCGTCAATCATGGCGAACATAAGCAAGTCACCCTTCCCGATGGCACGGTCGTTCATCTAAACGCCGGTACCGTCATGCGATACCCAACGGAATTTACCTCTGACATCCGTTTGGTAGAAATGGAAGGAGAAGCTTTTTTCAATGTCATGAGAGACGAGGGCAAGCCCTTCATCGTCCGTACCCGACAAGCCGACGTAAAAGTACTCGGAACCTCTTTCAACGTAAAAGCCTATCAAGAGGATGAGTTGATGGCCGTCAGCGTTCGGACCGGAAAAGTTGAGGTGGATATGCCCGAAAGCGTAATGCGCCTATTACCGAACGAGCAAGTAATCGTGAATAACGCAAATGGAGAGATCCTTAAAAAGAACGAGGACGTCCAAAAAGTAACGGCATGGTTGCAAGGCGGCCTTTATTTTAACCGGACACCTATTAGTAGCGTTGTACATGATCTGGAACGGATGTATAATCAAGCGATCGTACTCGATCCGAATAGCGTATTCGACGATTACATCTATGGCGAGCACGACAATAAAAGTCTGGAAGCCGTACTGAACGCGATTCAATATTCAACCGGCATCCGATACCGGACGGAAAGAAACCGGATCGTGTTATACAAAACGAGTTATTAACCTTAAAATCGATTTGTCATGAAAGATACGACCTAAGCATAGCCACATAAAAAAGGGAAACCGACCTCTGACCTTCGATCTCCCTTTATCTTTCCCGATATGTACACCCTTGGATTGGACCCCCTTGGAGATTACAGAAATCGGACTGTTTTTAAAAGTGTATAAAAACAACCTTTAAACATACAAAATTATGAACTTTCCAACTATTACTAGGTATAATTGGATGTGTTGTTCTATTATTTTAGTTTTTTTAGCGTTAAGCTCCCCTAAGCCTCTGCAAGCCCAAGAAAATCAAAAAGAAAGAATAACGATTCAAGTAAAAAACCAACCCATACAAAAAGTCTTCGATGATTTGTCGAAGCAGACAGGATTAAAGTTTTTCTATGGAGAAGCCATCGCGAACCGGAACGTACAAGTTAACCTAAAGTTCAAGAACGCTCCCATCAACAGCGTATTGAACGAGATCACCCGGCAAGCCAATCTTTATTTTAAGCGAGAGAATAACACGATAGCCGTCAGTCTCGGAAACGCGGGCAACGCCTCCGTTCCAGTGACGCAAGACCGGAAAGTGACCGGTATCATTACAGATGAACGGGGCGAACCGATCATCGGGGCGAACGTCGTGGTAAAAGGTACGTCCAAAGGGACAGTTACCGACCTGAACGGTGAGTATAGCATCGAGGCGAACGGTAAATCGATCCTGCTCATATCTTACATCGGCTATTTATCGGAAGAAGTGGCCGTAGGCAACAACAAAACCCTCAATATCCAGCTAAAGGAAGACACCCAGAAGCTTGATGAGGTAGTCGTGATCGGTTACGGAACACAGAAACGAAGCAATCTTTCCGGAGCGATCTCGAAAGTCACCTCCGAGGTTATCGAATCTAAGCCCGTGACCAACGTGCTATCCGCCTTGCAGGGAGAAATACCGGGGATGGTTATCCAACGAAGCTCCGGCCAGCCGGGTAACGAGGACTTTAAGATGAACATACGTGGAGTCTCATCCGCTAACGGAGACAGTGCCCCGCTGGTTTTAGTAGATGGTATTCCCGGTGATATCAATATGATCAATCCGCAGGATATCGATGCCATCTCCGTCTTAAAAGATGCCTCTGCCTCTATTTACGGAGCACGGGCCGCAGGCGGCGTTGTCTTGATTACGACCAAGAAGGGAGCGACCGGCGCACCTAAGATCACTTACAATGGAAACTTGTCGATCTCCAAGATGACCGGTATGATGAAAGCGCCAACCAATTATGAGATGGCGATCATGGACAACGAGGCCAATATCCATAACGGCTCCGCCCCTATGTATACGCAAGAGCTTCTGGATAGGATCTTGTCCAACGACCCGAATCCGATCGATCACCCGTTGTATGGAGGATGGAAATTGTTCTTTACGAACACGGACTGGATGGACGAGTTGTTGAACAACGGCGTTCAGCATAAGCACAATCTCACTATCTCCGGTGGCGGCGAGAAATCCAATTATTATTTATCCGCCGGTTATAGCAAGCAATTCGGAGTCGTAAAATATGCCGACGACAATAACACCAAGTATAATCTACGTATGAACTACGATTATAGGATCACGGATTGGTTAAAGCTGGAAACCAAAGTAGCCTTGGACAATAATAGACGTACCGATGTAGGCAGCAACGGAGCGTGGGTAATCGGTGAGGCGATTCTGGATATGCCTAACCACCCGGTCTATAATGCCGAAGGTAACTTCTTCACCCAAGGAGGCTGGAGCAATGCCGTAGCGTTGGCCAAAGAGAGCGAGACCGCCACGTTCAAGACCCGGGAGATGAATGGTAATTTCAGGTTAATCGCCAACATTATCGACGGACTGACCTTAACCGCCCAAGCCGGTGTTAATTATAAGAACAAAAACAATGAGGACATAGCGAAAGCGATCCCTCTTTATACATGGGACAATAATATCACCTACTACACCGGAGCGGGAAGTCCGGAGCAGTCTGCCGTGGATCGCACGACAGAAGAGACCGTTTACCAAAATTACACGGCCTACTTGAATTACGATAAGAACTTCGGCCCGGACCACCATCTGGACGCCATGTTAGGTATGGCCTACGAGACGGAGGAAGTCCGCATGTTCATGGCACGCCGTGATAACTTCATCTCGGATGAGCTGTGGGAGCTTAACCTCGGAGGCACGGGAAATATGAAGAACGACGCCAAAGCCGAGCATTGGGCTACCGGCTCTACCTTCGCCCGCCTAGGCTACAGCTTTAAGAACAAGTACATTCTGGAGACAAACTTCCGTTATGACGGTAGTTCCCGTTTCGCCCCCGGCAACCGGTGGAGGATGTTTCCCGGAGTCTCCGCCAGCTGGCGTATCTCGCAAGAAAACTTCTTGAAAAACTCCAAGGTATTCAATGAGCTGAAGTTAAGAGCATCATACGGACAGACCGGAAACCAAGAAGGTATCCGCCTGTATGACTATATCCAGTTGCTAAAGTTTAGGGACGATGGCTGGGGAACTAAATTAATCTATCCGTTCGGAAACGGTTCCCAAAGCCAAGCCATGGGCTTAGACGTATTGGCCGGGGTAGACCGGACATGGGAAATTCTGGAGAATGTCAACGTGGGTGTCGATGCCGCTTTCCTTGATTCCCGCCTCGGCTTCTCGTTTGATTATTTCGTGAAGATGAATAATAATATGTTAATTCCGGTAACTTATCCCAGCATGTTAGGTGCGGAGGCACCCTATTCGAACTCGGGTAAATTACGCACGAACGGTTTCGAGTTGACATTGAACTGGACCGACAAGATCGGCAACGTTGAATACTCTGCCCAATTCCAGTTGACCGACGCCGTGAACAAATTAGTTGAATACGGAGGTGCCGATACCTATAAACTAGGATTGAACGAGACCCGGGAAGGTTATCCCATGAATTCCTATTTCGCTTACGTATACGATGGCGTGATCAAGGACCAAGCGGATCTCGACGCTTATAAGAAACTAGAGGGCGTACCTTCCAATATCGGCATCGGAGACGCGAAGTTCAAGGATTTGAACGGCGACGGTAAGATCTCCACCTACGGTGATAAAGATGGGGATGACGGCGACGCCGAATACGTTGGCTCCACCACTCCCCGCTATTCCTTCGGATTGAATCTGGGCGCTAAATGGAACAACTTCGATATCAGCGTATTCTTCCAAGGAGTTGCCAAGCGCACCTTGTTCCGTGAAGGAGACTTCGCCATGCCTTGGAGCGACTGGTGGAGATACCCGCCCCAGTTCTACTACGGCCAGACATGGAACGAGGATCGCCCGGACGCCTATTATCCCCGCTTGACGCATGGAGAAATCCGGCATTGGAATTATCAGGCATCCACCCTGCAAAAGATCAACGCCGCCTACATTCGCCTAAAGAATATCCAGATAGGCTACACGCTCCCCAAAGGCGCGTTACAGAAACTAGGCATCGAACGGACACGCTTTTACGTAAGCGGACAGGATCTATTCGAGATACATAACGTAAAAGGAGGATGGGACCCCGAGTCGGACAAAGCCGGATTCAATTATCCGTTCCAACGTTATTATTCTTTCGGTATTGACTTAACTTTCTAAGGTTCCACGAAAAAACAAATTAGCAGTATGAGACGATTTAATATAATTATAGCGCTATCAGCCACACTCGGGCTATCTAGTTGCGACTTGGATATGACACCTATGGATCAAGTGTCCGACGCCGTATTTTGGCAAAAGCCTTCCGATTTCGAGTTGGCCGCCAATGATTTCTACTTCAGCCTGATGGAGGCCTCCCAATATATAGATAAGAACTCGGATATCGCTTTCGGTTCGGGGGCGGACGACGTAAGCGATGGTTCTTATTTAGCACCGGTCAATTCGGATGATTGGGATGAGCCTTGGAAATTCATCCAATCCACTTCCTATCTGCTCAAGAAAGCGGAGGAGTCTGGATTGACCGACGACGAGATCGGACGCTGGAAAGCCGAGGCCCATTTCTTCCGGGCCTACAACTACTGGAAACTGGTCAAGTTCTACGGAGGGGTTCCCAAGATAGAGATTCCCTTGAATACCTCCTCGGAACAGCTTTACACGCCTCGCTCCTCCCAGCAGGAGATCATTGATTTTATCATCGACGATCTCGATAAGGCGATTCCTTTGCTTCCCAAGCAAAGCCAGTTGACTACCGAGGAATTGGGCCGTACCACGCAAGGGGCCGCCTTAGCGTTAAAAGCCCGCGTATCCTTGTACGAGGGAACTTGGGAGAAATACCATCAAGGCTCCAACGCCGATATGTATATCCAATCGGCCATCGATGCCGCCCAAGCCTTAGTGGATTCCAAGGAATACGCCTTGTTCCGGGATAAAGGGAAGGAAAGCTATAAATATCTACATATCTTAGAGGGGGATGATAGCAAGGAGGTCTTATTGGCAAGGCGTTATTATAAATTGAGAGTGACCCATAACTGGACACGGGAACTTTGGTTCGGTGCCATGGTTCCTACAAAAAACCTTGCGGATATGTATTTATGTAACGATGGTCTGCCCATCGACAAATCCCCTTTATTTAAGGGATTCCAATACCAGACGAGTGAATTCGAGAACCGGGACTCCCGTATGGAGCAGACGTTTATCGTTCCCGGTAGCGAGGTCTTTTTCGAGGGAGGTCTCTGGACACCTACCTATCCGGGATTTGTAGGGAATAGCGCTACACGCACAGGCTATATGATCCGTAAGTTCTTGGATGAGACATTGGATGCCGCTCAATTCATCGGCGAATACGACTTCAAGGAGTTTCGTTACGCCGAAGTCCTGCTGATCCTCGCCGAGGCTTTATACGAGAAGAACGGACAAATCACGGACGATCAGTTAGACATCACCATCAATGATCTGAGAAACCGGGCGAATATGCCTCACCTAACCAACGCTTTTGTCTCCGCCAACGGACTGAATATGCTGGAAGAGATCCGGCGTGAGAGAACCGTGGAACTGGCATTCGAAGGATATCGCCGGGACGACCTACGTCGTTGGGGCACGGCGGAAACGGTTCTTCCCCTTGCGATCCGTGGCGTGAAATTCGTGGGTACGGAGTATCAACAGAAATTCCCGGAGTTGGTGATCGGGCAGGATATACAGGTGGATAGCGATGGCTTTATCATCGCCCAACCCGCATCCGCCCGCAAGTTCCAGACACCGAAGCATTGGCTATCCCCGATCCCTTTGCAACAGGTACAATTGTCGAAAGGAACCTTGGAACAGAATCCGGGCTGGTAAGGGTTTTTCCAAGAATAAGCGACTATATATATGGAGGTAGGTCCGACCTATACGGGAGGGTAGGCCCTACCTATACGAGAAGGGAGGGCCTACTTATCCGGGAAGGGAATCCCATTTAAATATGAATTATCTTAAATTTTTATAGCATGAAGAAATACTTTTTAGCGGTAGCTAGTTTTTTTATTTATTCTCATATCAGTCTAGGCCAAGTGTATCCGGGGCAGATGGATTCCACGTTTGTCCCTGTACGGAGTCACCACTATGACCCGGAGTTAACATTTGATTTTTGCGTGAATGAACCCGCTTGGAGCAATCAGGCGGGTATCCATTCCGCCTTCGGATCGACCGACCGGCTTTATTTCCGGAAGGAAGTACCCGTAAACCATGACAACGATTTATCATCTTCCTACTCTACGACCGTTTGGAGGGGGGAAAGAGCGAATGCCCTGATATTGGTATGGTCGTCAGAAGCGTTGGAACAAGTACGTGTCTCTACGCAGGACTTGAGGAGCGCCGAGGGAAACATCATCCCGAAAGATCGGATTACCTTCGAGTTGGTGCGTTACGTATTGTCCAATTATCCGTATGCCGAGAAAAAAGCCATCTGCGGGGAATCTCCCTACAAATCCGGCTTCTTGATGCCAGACCGTTTCGAGACGCTGGACCGCTTCGATCTCCCTTCCCAAACCACCCGTCCGGTATGGATGATGGTGGATGTGCCGAGAGGAACCGCTCCCGGTACGTATAAAGGCAAAGTGGAGGTACGGGCGAAAGGCAAGGCTCCTCAACTATTGAATCTGGAGATCGTGGTGCAAAACCAGTTGCTCCCCTATCCGAAAGACTGGAAATACCGTCTGGACCTATGGCAGAACCCGTGGGCCGTGGCATGGTACAATCACGTGGAACCGTGGTCACCAGAACATAAAATGCTTCTCAAGCAGCATTTGAAGCATTATGCCGATGCGGGTGGTACCTACATCACGACTTATGGAGTACATTCTCCTTGGTCCGATAACTCCTATATGATCGAGGGGGGTATGATCGAGTGGATCAAGAAAGCAGACGGCACATGGGCCTTCGACTACAAGATCTTCGACGAGTACGTAGAATTAGCGATGGAATGTGGCATCGACGAGGCAATCACCCTCTATACCCCGATTCCTTGGGGATTCCGTCACCGCTATAAGGACGAGGCTACGGGCGATTATTCTTATATCAACTGGGCGCCAAGCTCGGAGGAATTCAAGAAGATGTGGAATATCTTCCTCACGGATTTCAAGTTCCATCTAGAAGCTAAAAGCTGGTTGGACATCACCTATATCGGAATCAACGAGAATCCGATGGAAGAGACCTTAGCGGCTATCAATGTCGTGCGCAACCATGATAAATGCTGGAAGATCACTTACGCCGGCAATTGGCATAAGGAATTGGACGGACTGCTGGACGATTATTCTTTCCTTTACGGAGAGGAACCTACCATCGCCGAGCAAAAGGCACGGGCCGCCACCGGACGCACGTCCACCGTATACGTATGCTGTAACCCGCCGATCCCGAACAACTTCGTGTTCTCTCCTCCTATCGAGGGACGTTGGATCAGTTGGTATGTAATGGCGTATGGTTATGACGGCTTCTTGCGATGGGCTTACGACGCTTGGCCGGAAGATGCCGATCGCGACGCACGTCATGGCTCTTGGGCAGCAGGCGATTGCTACATGGTATATCCGGGAGGCAAAAGTTGCATCCGCTTCGAGAAAATGAGAGAAGGTATCGTGGATTTCGAGAAGGTCCGTATCTTACGGGAACTGACCGCCCAATCGGGTAACGCTCAAGCTCAAGGCTTATTGAAGCAGCTAGACCAACATTTGTCTATCTTCCCGAAAGAGAAAGAGTTCGATGAGAACAAGATCTCGGCGGATGTACGTAAGGGTAACCTCATCATCCGTCAACTGTCCGATCTTTTGGCGAAATAATGGGCTTATATAGCAGGAAAGACATGAAAGCATATCGTTTAATCCTATCACTCATGGCAAGCGTAGCCGTAGGGACAGCATTCTCGCAGACAACAGGTGTTGTTTGCGAGGAGTTCGACCAGATACAGCTGACGCACGTATTGACGCCCGCCGGCCCGCTACCGACCGCCTTGGACCCGAATGGCGTATACCCCTATATGAGTTATAGCGAGACCTCAAATCGTCCGGTGCCTAAAAGGTACCGGATGATCTCGCTAGAGAACGAGAAAGTCAAGGCTATCATCTGCCCCGATCTTTGCGGGAAAGTAATATCCCTCACTCACAAGGAGAGCGGCAAGGAGGTCTTGTACAGACCGGACGTAATCAAATACACACGGATATTACCCCGTTTCTATTTCGTGGCCGGGGGGATCGAGGTCAGTTTCCCGATCTCCCACTCTCCCACGCAAAATGAGCCGGTGCTTTATCAGATCGATCATACGGGAGACCGCACATATGTAACATGCGGAGAACGGGAATCTCATTACGGTATGCAATGGTCTGTAGAATATTCCTTAGGAGATAAGGACGAATGCCTTACCCAAAGGGTTGTTTACTACAACCCGGGAAAGCAAGCCTATCCATGGATGTCATGGTCCAACGCCGCCCTTCCTTGCGCACCGGATACCCAATACGATTTCCCGAACGGGACCGTATTATCCCATGCCTCCACGTTGGACACGATCGACTGGAAAACCGAAGGAACCCATCATGAACGGGATATCAAAGAGATGACCGGCTACTTCTGGAAAACGAAAGACGTGAATGCTTTCGGGGCCTACACTCCCTCCTTGGGCAGCGGGCTCTATCATATCGCCGACGAATCCAGTACGCCCGGTATCAAGCTATGGAGTTATGGCGTAGCCGGCGACAAGGAATGGTCCATGCTCAGTACCCCCGACCGGCAGCCTTACGTAGAAATCCAAGGTGGCCCGATCAGCGACCAATCTATCAAGCTCGAATTGCGTCCCGGCGAGAAAAAGAATCACGTAGAATATTGGATACCGACAGATCATCCTTTGGATATCTATTCCTTAAAGGTTCCGGCATTAAGGCTTCGCCCGATCGATCGCATCCCGCTATTCGACTGGGCCCGGAAGAATGAATCTTCCATCTGGATCGCCTTAGCCGATGCCTATAAGAATAAGTCCACGCTTCCCGCCGCCCCCTATCCGGAAGACGGGCAGTGGGCTCCATCCGGCATGGAAGATCTGGACGATGCTTTTCGTTGGGCGATCCAAATATCTCCCCGGCCGGAACGGGATTATTGGCAATTCCACTATGGGACTTGGTTGGCTGGAAGAGAACGTGTAGAGGAGGCGATCGAACAACTATCCATTCCGGATATCGATCTGGCGAAAGCTTTATTGGCAAGGCTATATGTTCGTCGGCAGGCGTGGGAAAAGGCGAGAGATACTTACGCCGCTATCCCCGAGACCTCGTGGTTGAACCTACATCCCCAGTTGGTTATCGAGCGGGATAAAGTATTAAAGAAGTTTGGAACAGAGGCTTTACCGGAACGGGAAAAATGGTTGGATAAGATAAACGCGTCCTCTGATGAATGGGTGGTCGAGCGAAAGGTACAGCTACTGATTGATAAGAAGCAATATCAAGAAGCCAAGGATTTATTACTATCCACCCATTTCCAGAAAGTGCATCAAACTTACACCCGTACGGGACTTTGGGAACAGATCAACGAAGGCTTGGGCCTCTCCCCGCAACCTGTACCGGAACAACTCGGCGAGGATCGCTTAGCCCGGTTCGGTGCCTATCGGGAATATGAATAAAGGGAGGTGTGTTTTTAGAGCAGTAGCTTCATATAAGTCTCCGCATATTTAGCCAGAAACGCCCGGATCACTTTCAAGGCCGTAGAGATATGTTGTTGTACCGTATATACCGAGATACCCAAACTGTCGGCTATCTCCTTATGGGATTTCATATCTTTACGGCTCATATCAAAAACCCTTTTTTGTTGTGGACTCAACGTTTCAAGCGCCTTATCCAACAATGCGTTTAAATCCGTATCCAATACCGAATCCTCCGTCTCGTTCGTGCTATCCAATGAGGCGGACCGTATCTTATCCCTCAGCTCCAACTCACGCTCCAGTCCCGCCAACAGGTTTAAGATCCGATTTTTCACGATCGTATACACATACGGGCCAAAAGGTACATTCGGGTTCAAGAAACGGCGATTTTGCCAAATAGAGGCGAAAGCATCCTGAAAAACATCTTCCGCCATATCCCGGGATTTAAGGAATTTCAAGGAAAACCACATCAAGCGATCCTTATACAGGGCATATAATTCACAAAAGGCCGACTCGTCCCCTTCTAGCAAGTCCGCCACAAGCCTTCTTTCTTTCTCTGAATCAATGTCTGCCATTCGACTTATTCTCCCACTTCGATTACATAGGTTCAAATGTATGCAAAATTCCCAAAGGTAAAAACAAATTGAACCAAAATCAGCAACTCCATCATACAGCTTTATAAACTCGCGATAACAAACATCTTTGCTCATTCGGAAATAATCATGTATTTTTGTCTGTTCATTTAAGAAAGGATGATGTATTGATGAAAGTTTGTATCGCCGAAAAGCCGAGTGTGGCCCGGGAAATCGCGGAAGTATTAGGGGCAACCCAACGAATGAATGGGTATATCGAAGGAAACGGATATCAGGTAACTTGGACATTCGGGCATTTGTGTACCCTGAAAGAACCGCATGAATACGCGGAGAACTGGAAACGCTGGAGTCTGGGGTCGCTACCTATGATCCCTCCCCGGTTCGGTATCAAACTAATCGAGAATCCTACGTATGAGCAACAATTCAAGGTAATCGAGAGCCTGATGCAAAATGCCGAGATGGTCATTAACTGCGGTGATGCCGGCCAAGAGGGAGAGCTGATCCAACGCTGGGTCATGCAAAAGGCAGGTTGTAAATGCCCGGTCTACCGCCTTTGGATCTCCTCGCTTACGGAGGAGGCGATCCGGGAAGGTTTCCAAAAACTCAAAGAACAGACGGAATTCAATAAGTTATATGAGGCTGGGCTATCCCGTGCCATCGGCGACTGGTTGCTGGGGATGAACGCCACCCGCCTTTATACCTTGCGCTACGGGCAGAACCGGCAGGTATTATCGATCGGCCGTGTGCAAACCCCGACGCTCGCCTTGATCGTAAACCGGCAAGCCGAGATCGACAATTTCAAGCCGGAACCCTATTGGGAATTAAAGACCATTTACAGGAATACGACTTTCTCCGCCACGAAAGGTAAGTTCACGAAGAAAGAGGAAGGCGAGGCTTTTCTGGAGAAGGTAAAGGAACAGGATTTTACTGTAACCAGTATCACCGAGAAGAAAGGGAAGGAATTCGCCCCCCGCCTATTCGACTTGACCTCGTTGCAGGTGGAATGTAATAAGAAATTCGCGTTTACGGCGGACGATACGCTAAAGTTGATCCAATCGCTCTACGAGAAGAAGGTGACAACCTACCCACGTGTAGACACGACTTTCCTTAGTGATGATATCTATCCGAAAGTTCCCAATACCTTGAAAGGGTTGGTGGATTATACGGAGCTTACCGCTCCTTTGATGAATCAGAAATTGCCGAAGAGCAAGAAAGTGTTTGATAACTCGAAGGTTACCGATCACCATGCGATCATCCCTACCGGAGTCCCCGCCCGCAATCTTACGGATACGGAACGGAAGGTGTACGATTTGGTAGCCCGTCGTTTTATCGCCGCCTTTTATCCGGATTGCGAGATATCGACCACTACGGTCTTGGGTCAAGTGGATAAGGTAGAATTCAAGGTGACTGGAAAGCAAATCCTCAAACCGGGTTGGCGTGTCGTATTCGGAGCCGAGCAGAAAGATCCGGAGGCTGAACCTACCGAGGAAGAAGGCGTATTGCCCGATTTCGTGAAAGGAGAAAGCGGCCCGCATAAACCGATCTTGAAAGAGACTTGGACCCAGCCTCCGAAACCCTATACGGAAGCAACTTTATTGCGGGCGATGGAAACCGCCGGTAAATTAGTGGATAATGACGAGCTGCGGGATGCCTTAAAGGAAAACGGCATCGGCCGTCCTTCTACCCGTGCGGCGATCATCGAGACTTTATTTAAGCGTAATTATATACGAAAGGAACGTAAGAATCTTTATCCCACCGCTACCGGCGCGGAATTGATCGGCACGATCCATGAGGAACTGCTGAAAAGCGCAGAGTTGACGGGGCTTTGGGAAAAGAAACTACGCCAGATTGAACGAGGGACTTATGAGGCCCGTACTTTTCTGGATGAGTTGAAGCAGATGGTAAACGAGGTCGTCATAAACGTCCTTTCCGACCAAACCCGGCGAACGATTACGATTGAGGATACGTCTAAAGCAGCTAAAGAAACTCCCAAAGACGAACCCAAGGAGAAAAAGGAAAAGAAACCTCGTAAGCCTCGTGCCAAGAAAGAGAAAGAGAAAGAGAAAGCAGAGGCTACTCCTGAATTGGAGCTTCCATCAACGGATAAGCCCGTTTGCCCCATCTGTCACAAAGGCTCTATCCTCCGGGGCAAAACCGCTTATGGTTGCTCCGAATACAAGAATGGATGTACGTTCCGCTTGGATTACGCTACGTATGGAAATAATTTAACGGATGAGGAGTTAGGTACGGTTATCAGTAAATTAAAGTCTATTTAAAATATGAGAACAGAATGGTTTCCTCTGGTAAACGAGGAAGGTGAGACGATCGGAAAGGCTACTCGCAAGGAATGTCATAGTGGAAGTAAGTTGCTACATCCCGTAATCCATTTACATATCTTTAATAAGGATGGAGATCTATATCTCCAAAAACGTTCCATGAACAAGGATATACAACCGGGTAAATGGGACACGGCCGTAGGTGGGCATATTGATTATGGAGAAAGCGTGGAAGAGGCCCTGCGCCGTGAGGTTCGTGAGGAATTGGGTATTACTGATTTTACGCCTGTCTTCATCAAACGTTATATATTCGAGTCTTCCATTGAGAAGGAATTGGTAAACACCTTCCGGACCACTTACGATGGCCCCATCACCCCCGATCCCGAGGAACTGGACGGAGGACGTTTCTGGCCGATCGAGGAGATCAAAGAGAATCTGGGGAAAGGCATATTCACGCCTAATTTCGAGAAAGAATTCACCGCTATTTTCTCATAATCAGCCCAGAAGCCGAGGTTAACCAGCAAACTTTGTCTTTCAGCTAAAAATAAAAATATTTCACCACTATTGGCGTAAGCCGTAAGCACTAGTGCTTAGGGGCTACGCAAGTAGTCCTTCCAGCCAATGCCAGTAGTCGTAACAAAGATAAAGCCGTACATGAGGATTAAGACAAGATATACTGCAAGTGCCATAGGATATATACTTCAAGCGACATAGGATACATACTCCATCGACCAAGTAAGTACTACTGCTCTTTACAACATTACACGAACTGAGAATTATCCAAAAGAAAAGGGTTCAGTCAAATCAACAGAGTATAAATAGCTTACCTCAGCTGAAGACTGAACCCAATATTTTAAAACGCCCCGAAAGGGTGTTATTTACACATCTCGTTGATGATCTGTATTAATTGACCGCCTAATTCCTCGGCTTCCTCCATCGTATGGGCCTCAGAGTAGATACGGATGATCGGTTCCGTATTGCTTTTACGCAAATGAACCCATTTATCCGGGAAATCGATCTTCACTCCGTCGATATCCGTAATATCATATTGAGAGAACTTCTCTTTTACTTTCGCTAAGATAGCGTCCACGTCGATCTCCGGCGTTAACTGGACTTTTTGCTTGGAGATAAAATACGGAGGATAGGAAGCCTTCAACTCGCTCGTCTTCATCTTCTTCTTTGCCAGATGAGTCAGGAACAAGGCGATACCTACCAAAGCATCGCGTCCGTAATGGCTGGCCGGATAGATCACTCCACCGTTGCCCTCACCACCGATCACGGCATTCGTAGCCTTCATCTTGGTAACCACATTTACCTCGCCTACAGCGGCGGCATTATATTCGCAGCCATGAGCACGGGTAACGTCACGAAGCGCACGGCTGGAACTCAGGTTACTTACCGTATTACCCGGAGTATGGCTTAATACGTAATCACTGACAGCGACCAAGGTGTATTCCTCGTTGAACATCTCGCCATTCTCGCAGATAATCGCCAAACGGTCTACGTCCGGATCTACTACGAAACCGACATCCGCTTTCGCATGTCCCATCAAATCGGAGATCTCTGTCAAGTTTTCCGGAATGGGTTCCGGATTATGAGAGAAGTTTCCATGAGGAGCGCAATGCAGCTTGAAGATTTCCTTCACGCCCAACGCATATAATAAATCAGGGATCACGATACCACCTACGGAGTTCACGCAATCGATAGCTACACGGAAATTAGCGGCCTTAATAGCCTCCACGTCCACGAGATCCAGATTCAAGACGCTCTCAATATGTTTTTGCTTATAAGTCGCATTCGGGATTACCTTGCCCAAATGATCCACGTCGGCGAACTCGAAGTCCTCGGCGGCAGCTATGCGTAATACCTCAGCCCCCTCAGCGGCATTCAAGAACTCACCTTTCTCATTCAAAAGCTTCAAGGCATTCCATTGCTTCGGGTTATGACTGGCGGTAAGGATAATACCTCCGCAAGCCCCTTCCATAGCTACGGCTAACTCGGTTGTCGGGGTCGTGGCCAGATCGATATCCACCACATCGAATCCCATGCCGGTAAGCGTTCCCAGGACGACTTGTTTTACCATCAGACCGGAGATACGTGCGTCACGCCCTACAACGATCTTATTGGTCTCCACTTTTGTGTTTTTTCGGATGAATGTAGCATAAGCGGCTACAAACTTAACAATAGCTAACGGATTCAATCCGTCTTCCGGGCTACCGCCTATTGTACCGCGAATACCGGAAATAGATTTAATTAGTGTCATAAGTTTTCTTCAAATATATATTCTAGAATTTCGTAATATACAGGTTGACCGTTTGATTGATCATTATAGGCTCCTCTTTTGAAAGGCACTATCATTTTCACTTTAGCCCGATCTCCAACATACTTCAAAGGCTCTTGCATTCCCTCACTTACATAATAATAAGAGGGATCATAAGGTGAATTCTTCGAATAATCCCCATATGTAAAAGCGATAGGAGAAGTTCCATTACTATGCGGGCCATAGTTCTCAATAGCGACAATAGTAGAATCCATGAAGTAACTCATCTTACAACGGTACAACATTTTCGTCTTATATTGCACCGCTCTCTGATCGCTTCCCTTATCAATAATATTCAAATAGACACCATTATCCAAGAGCACAAACTGATTTTCCTTAAATACGCTATCAGCAGGAAAATCATCTAAGATCTCAAGGCCCTTATCATCGATAAAACGCTCGATTGCCTTTTTCTCATCTTTCAACATATCCGTGTACGACTTTGTCTTGCTACAAGAGATAGCAACTAATGCGGCACACAGAATCAACAGGATATTAAAACCTTTCTTCATTTGTTAGTCTTTAATTGAATGAATCGCAAATGTAAATAATCTTCGTCAAACCTTACGCATGTTTGCCTAAATCTTCTGATTTATTAGGATTAAATTCCTGTAAACCTTTCTCAAACACGGCTACGGCCTCAGATAAAGAGCCATAGAACTCACCTCCGGACGCATTTTTATGTCCACCTCCGTTGAAATAAGTAGAAGCAAACTGATTGCAAGGAAAATCGCCCACGGAGCGAAGCGATACCTTTATGTAATCGCTGTCCTCACGAATAAAGACACTAAAGCTTACGTTCTCTATGCTTAACGGCAAGTTCACGAAACCTTCCGTATCTCCAGTCTGGTACTGAAAACGATCCAGTTCCTCTTTCGATAATGTGATAAGAGCCGCCTGTTGTTCCGGATAGACCCTCATCTTCTCATACAACACATATCCCATCATACGTAAACGGCACTCGGAATAGACCTGATTCACCTTACGATAGATCAAATCCTTATCAATCCCCTTCTTGATCAATTCGCTGACGATCGTATAAATCTCCGGTTTATTCGAATTATAGGTGAACGATCCCGTATCCGTCATCATACCCGTATAGATACAAGCGGCGGCATCCCGATTCAATAAATCGAACATCCCCATACGACAAATAAAACGGAAGATCATCTCACTGGTAGAAGACATCTCCGGATACGACATCGTCACACGACAAAAATCCGCGGGGTTCAAATGATGATCAATCATCACCTTGCGGCCTTCTGAGGCGATCACCGCCGGAGCCAGTTTCTCGATACGTTTGGGTTCATTGAAATCGAGGCAGAAAATAACATCCGCTTCCTTGATCAATTTCTCGGCGAAATCCGGATATTTCTCATGTATCACGACATCCTTAGCGCCCGGCATCCATCTATAAAAAGAGGGAAATGCGTTCGGTACCACTACCGCTACATTATCCTTACCGTAAGTGGATAGGAAATGATATAAACCAAGGGATGAACCTAATGCGTCGCCGTCTGGTGAGACATGCGTCACGATAACAAAACTCTCGCCTTTCTCTACATATTTTTTGGCTTTCTGAATCTTCTCTTCTTGAATGATTTTAGTGATCATATAATCTTTTTGTTTTCACCCCAAAGGTACGACTTTTTTAGTTTCCGGCTATCAAAAAAAGTTCAATAAGGATCTTTACTGATATTATTAACAAAAGGGTTAAGGCGGCCAACAAAACTTTTGGTTCCCGTATCTTCATATATATCAAGCATAAAACAAGAAAACCATAACCTCCTAGCATCTCAAAGAAGCTAAAACGCCCCGTAATCGTCGCATAAGGCAGGGCGCTAAACACGTCCACTACCCTTACCATGCCATGAACCAGCCCTTCTACGATCTTCTGTATCCAGTCATATCCACAGAAATCCACCGGATAGCCTAACCACAAAAAGGCAAAAGGAATCAAAAACATAGCCAAGAGAGTGACCGGTAGATTCGTAAACAAGAAAACTGTCGAAAATTGTCCAAAATAATAAAAACAGAGCAAAGCAGTCCCTATCTGCGCAGCTATAGACACCGTAATCCATTCCCAAGGCATGGCCAACAAAGGATTTCTCACCACTATCCATTCCTTGAAACGAGGCACTAGGAATAAAATAAAAAACACGGCCAAATAGCTTAACTGAAAACCGACATCAAACAGATAATACGGATTATAGGCCAGCATACAGAAAGCGGCAGCGGCCAATGTATTATATCCATCCGTAACACGCCTAAGCGCCCTTCCTGTTAAATATAAAGATAGCATCAAGGCGGCCCGTACCGCCGAGGGCGCTAATCCTGTGATAAAGACAAACCCCCAAAGACTTCCCACCAGAATGATATAACGAACCCAACGTCCTATCCCCCATTTTGGCATAAACGAGCAAAAGAAAGATAAGAATCCACAAATCACGGCAACATGAAAACCGCTCACCGCTAATATATGAGACACGCCCGCCAAAGAGAAGCGCCTTTTCGTTTCCCGACTCATCGCTTTCTTATATCCCAATGTCAATGTAGCCAAAATAGATTTCTCCTCATCAGACAAACGCAAACGATCAAATGTATTTACCAAAGAATATTGAGCCTTGGTAGCCAATAAATCTAAAGAAGAAGCAGGCTCATTTACAAGCGCTATACGCCGGTCACTATACCAACAGACCTCAACCGCCAAACATACAATCAAAACAGAGATCACAGCTCCCCATATCCAACGGGAATCGTATCGCAACTCCGCATGCCCTCGCCCCCACGAGAACCCCAGAAAAAGAAAAACCAGAGCAGATAAAACCCCTAAAACATATAAGAGCAAAGAGGTAGGTAAAAACGCATAGCATAAAATTCCGGTTATCCATAAAAAAAGCGGCCGTACAAAAGGCCGCTTTTGTATTTCCTCAATCATGATAGTTAGGTTTTGTGATATATTAATGTGTTCTACAAAGCTTTCAAGTCTTTAATTGTTTGTATCGGATCTGGAGATTTGAATACGAAGTTACCGGCGACTAATACATCGGCACCTGCGTCAACCAAACGCTTTCCCGTCTCTAAATTCACCCCGCCATCTACCTCGATCATAGTACTCAATCCCTTCCGGTCTATCATTTCTCGTAAACGGGCCACCTTATCTACGGAATGCTCAATGAAACGTTGACCACCAAATCCCGGATTCACGGACATCAATAAAACCATGTCCACATCTTGGATAATATCTTCTAATAAGCAGATGGGCGTATGCGGATTCAAGGTAACACCCGCTTTCATGCCCGTTTCCTTAATAGCCGCTACCGTCCGATGCAAATGGGTACATGCCTCATAATGCACGTTCATCATATAGGCTCCCGTAGCCGCGACCTCAGGGATAAACTTCTGGGGCTCCACGATCATCAAGTGCACATCCATCGGCTTCTGGCATATAGGCTTTAATGCGTTAAGTACCGGGAAACCAAACGAGATATTCGGCACGAATACCCCATCCATAATATCCAGATGCAACCAATCGGCGTCACTTTTATTTATCATCTCCACCTCCTTCCGCAAATCCAGAAAATTAGCGGAAAGCAGGGAAGGTGCTATCAAATGCTTCATAATCTTGTCTTTTGTTTTTACAAAAGTACACAAAAAAAGAAAGAGAACCTAATAATATAGATTCTCTTTCCGTAATTCTTAGTTCAACACATACCCGCAGAGCTCCGGACGTACAGCCGGTTCCGCTTGATAAGCCCTCGCAAACTGTTTCAAGAAATCCATCGTTTGCTTCCGAGGCGAACTTTTCGCCTCCGGGGCACTTTTCACTTTTTTCTCCAAATCATCCATGCATTGCGTAGAAAGCTTCCTCATAGGCACCTTTATTTTTATCTTGTTTGCTAATAAAACGTAGGGACCTAAGACTTATTGCATGGAAAGAAAATTATTTTACACCATAGATAGCTCGATACGGTTCTCATCGGCCATACGGCGCATATTCAAGATAGCGTAACGCATACGCCCTAAGGCCGTATTGATGCTAACCCCCGTGATATCGGCGATTTCCTTAAAACTAAGATCTTGATAGTAACGCATCTCCAACACCTCACGCTGGTTATCCGGCAAATGCTTTACCAATTTCTTCACGTCAGACAATACTTGATGGCGCACGATATTATCCTCTATCGTACCATCGCAAAGCTTGATGTTATTAAATAAGTCGATTTCTACCTCATCATTCGAGATCGTGTTCTCGCTACGTTCCTGACGGAAATTATCTATAATCAAGTTATGGGCAATACGAGTAATCCATGCCTTAAACTTGCCGTTCTCGGTATAGCGACCTTGTTTTATAGTCATGATAACCTTCACGAAGGTCTCTTGAAAGATATCCTCCGTAAGCTCTTTGTTACGTACTATGAAATAAATGTAAGAATGAATGCTACTTTTGTATCGATTTAATAAAATATCGAAAGCGGCATTATTACCTTCTGCATAAAGGACAACCAATTCCTCGTCGGTCATCATTTTTAAAGTCTTCATTACTTTCACATTTTTAGTTTATTCGAGTAATGTTTATGCTATAGGCGATGGGGTTTAACTGTTATACAATGTTATTTATGAAAGCAAAAGAACGAAAAATATTTTAAACCAACAAACATTTTATTTCAAATTATAAAAAGAATGTCCCCTGCCCGCACCTTTAACGTACGAACAGGGGACTTTACTGATCTAAAATATATGTATATTAGAACTTGTATCCCAATGTCAAAGCTACACGAGTCGTGTTTGTTTTCATCGTGGCGGGTTGGGCTTCGAGGAATGGCTTCGGATCATCTCCCGCAAACATATTAGAGAACGCATAAACATCTTCCTTATGCGTACGGAATACACAAGCCAAGTCCGTATAGAAGTTCGGGGTGAAGCGATAGCCGATACCTACCGTATAATTCATGACCCCTTTATCGATCGTATAATTAGGAATCGTACCAACCGTAAAGACCTCTTTCTCTCCATTCTTCAGTTTATCCTTGATCGGACTATCGCTGTAGGCGACACCTGCTCTTACGGCAAATTGAGGAGTAACCTTTACCTCCGCACCTACACGGATCGTATTCATTGACTTGAAATTATCCGTTATATCTTGGTTAGTATACACGTTGCTGCTACCATCCGTTTGATACATACGCATATTCTTATAATTCATCAACTCGTAATCAACGCTTATCAAAGCGGTCGTACCCAAGATTGCGGCGGCACTAAAAATCCATTTATCCGGAGAACGGAATTCATAGTCATAATAAGCATTATTAGGAGTAGCCGCATCCAGTTTACGCTCCTTCATCTCCCCTTTATCCATAAAGGTCAGATAAGAACCGGCCTCTCCATAATAACGATCTGTCATCTTATACCACGTAGGTGAATTATAAGCTACACCTAAACGAAGAAAATCAGTAGGACGAACGATAGCACCCACATTAAATGAATACCCGGTACCATCCGTATCCAAGTAATTATCTAAGTATAAATTATTGCCGTTCGTAAATTCCTCATCATACGATGACTGATATCTATAGTTCAGATCCGTAATCGCAACCGTAGCGCCAAGCATCACAAGTTCCGATATATTTATACCGAAAGCCAAGTCATATTGATCCACGGAACCTCGCTCTGAAACTTTTAATTGACCTCCTTGCAATAAATACGGACTCCATTGCCCATCCGCATCTTTATCCCCGAACGCACTATAATACTCTTTATCATTATCGTTATATGAATCCATATAACCGGCATTGTATCCTAGAATAGATAGCCAATCACCTAAGTCTTGGTTATTATAAGGGTTATAGTCTTTACCCTCCCCCAACAGTCCGCTAGGCATTCCTGCCGCACGCATGGCCACATAATCAGAAAGAGAAGTATTCAAATCACCTCCTGTAGCCATCGTATAGTTCCGGTTATAATTCTTCAAGCGATTATAAGAGAAACCAACGTTCCAGCTCACGATACCCTCATCATTCGCTGTCGGGAAATATCCTACGTAAGCGATATTATCGAAACTCACCTTCGTACGGCTGTTGTCCACCTTCGAACCAAGCCAATCGGTCTTCGCGGAGGCCGAAGACAAACTCAATGTCGTAACCACCTCCGAGCTTTTATAAATCGCCAAGCCTGCCGGGTTCGTATTCATAGCGGAAATATCACCACCTAACGCACCAAAAGCACCACCCATTCCTAAATAACGAGCCGTACCATTCAACTCCGTCTGGGAATACTTAAAGGCATCCAACTGTGACTGCGAAAAAGCGGTGCCGCCACACAGGGCAAGCACCGACATTATAATTCCTATCCTTTTCATCGTATCTCTAATTTTATCAACCTAACACTTTTACCTGCGACCACCACCGGCACGGCCACCTCCGCCACCAACAGAGCCTCCACTAGAACGACCTCCACCGAAGCTACCGGAAGAAGAACCTACCGAACTACTACGAGAAGGAGAGGAACTTCTAAATTGACTGGAAGAAGAGCGACTATTTGAGAAATCGCTACTGCTTCTGGAAGAAGAACGTGTTACCGGAGCTGAATATTGACGTCCGGAAGAAGATGCGGCTCCAGAACTACTTCTGGAAATCCTTGTTCTCGCCGAGCCATTTATGCCCGAGCTACTTCTTGTCGTTGCCGAATTTCTAACAGAAGAAGAGGAACGACGTCCCGCACCAGAGGAAATAGCAGATTCCCTACGGGTAGATCCCGCACGTCCATTGCTCAAGGAACTTGAAGACGAAGGTCTTGTAGTCGATCCGGAATTTCTCAAGGAAGAAGAGCCACTGCTCCGCCCACCTGTATAACCGGAACCTCTGCCACTCGCATAAGAGCGATTATCTCGATAAGAGGAACGTCCGTTTGAATAATGTCTACTTGGAGTCGAGTAGTAACCGGGATAGTAATGATGGTGATGTCCCCAATGGCCACCCCAATAGCCTCCACCCCAGCCCCAAGACGGGCCATACCATGGATCGTACCACGGACTATAATAGCCGGCATAAAAGCCTCCCCAGCCCCAGCCGAATCCCCAAGACGGGCCGTAGAAGCGAGATGAATAAGTCCACCAAGGGCTATAACTATAGAACCAAGGATCGTACCAACCTGTATACCAAGGCGAGCCCCAACCGTTGCCGACATTGATATTAAAATTCACGTTCGCGCTACCGTTCGAATAATCCGTATCATAGCCGTAACCATAATATCCGTCACTCAGATACAAATCGACTTGATCCGCTCCGGCGATCGTAATCTTACTCGGCGAATGATAACGAATGATACGTTCCGTATATTCAGTATCCGAACGACGCTCGGAAGAAGACTCATTCTCATCGCTATCCTCATAGATAACGGAATCATCCTCACGATAAGGCTCCTCCACCTCGACTGATGTATAACGACGGTTATATTCATCCACATCCCGGCTGTCTGAAGAAGCTTGGCTCTTGGCTGTAGCGACCAGGGTCCTAGACTCCTGTTTCGGCTGAACAACCTTTTTCTCTTCAACCTGTTCTTTCTTTTTCTTGTTTTTGGAAGAGAAATACACATCATCAAAGAACTCCTCCTGAGCCGCGGCACTAAACGCGATCAGAAGCATCATCACTAAAGATGTTAATTTCATGGGTTTCATATTTGTTTCTCCTCTACATTAAATAAATATTTTTCTCTTTTCATGTTTGACACCCTTTTATGCAAAGGGTTTAAACGCTTTTTAGTTTTATAACAATAAACTCAATGCAATGTATGTACAAATATAATCGGTTCACGTTAATGTCCCAAGATTTACATATACTTTAACTTATAAAACTCACACATTTATTGTTATCTATAAAAGAAGATGCAAAGTTGGCGTAAACGCTGCAATCTCCGCAAATTCTTATTATTTTTGTTTCAAATTATAACGAAAAAATTACGCATATGGTATTAGCCTCGACAATAGATTTCACATTGCCCTTAGCGGACCCGGTATTAAAATTTCTCTTGATTCTTTTAATTATCCTGGCCGCTCCCCTTTTATTAAACAAGCTGAGAATCCCTCACCTGCTTGGACTGATCATTGCCGGCGCAATTATCGGACCGCACGGCTTTAATCTCGTATTACGGGATAGCAGCATTATCTTGTCCGGGACGGCGGGCTTGCTTTATATCATGTTTCTCGCCGGATTGGAAATCGATATGGCGGATTTTAAGAGAAATAGTACGAAAAGCCTAGCTTTCGGCATGTACACATTCCTCATTCCGATGATCCTAGGAACGGTTGTCGGGATATGGGTCCTGCGATTCAACGTATTGACCTCCGTTTTACTCGCCAGTATGTTCGCCTCCCATACATTGATCGCCTATCCGATTATCAGTAAACTGGGTATCAGCAAAAACAAAGCCGTCAGTATCACCGTAGGAGGAACGATGATCACTGATACCTTGGCATTGCTCGTCCTAACGATCATTGTCGGCATGGCCACCGGACAGGTCAACGATATGTTTTGGATTCGTCTGGGGGTTTCCATCTTGATATTCGCGTTAATCGTATTATTCGGTTTCCCTTTCATTGGGCGTTGGTTCTTTAAGCATGTACACGATAATATATCACAGTATATATTCGTGCTGGTGATGGTATTTCTGGGATCTTTCCTAGCTCAGGTAGCGGGTATGGAGGCGATCATCGGGGCGTTCTTATCCGGACTAGCCTTAAATCGCCTTATCCCGCAAAGCTCACCCTTGATGAATCGTGTCGAGTTCGTAGGAAATGCCATATTCATCCCATTCTTCTTGTTGGGCGTAGGTATGTTAATAGATTATCGTACGTTCTTTACCAGTTTCGAGACCATTAAAGTAGGGCTTATCATGATTATCGTAGCTACGGCCGCCAAATACATAGCCGCTTGGATGACCCAAAAGACTTTCCATCTGTCCACGGATCAGCGAAGCGTTATTTTCGGCCTAAGTAACGCACAAGCCGCCGCTACATTGGCCGCCGTGATGGTCGGATATAACGTAATCACCGGAACAGACGCTAATGGGGAACCAATCCGGTTATTAAATGAGAGCGTGTTGAACGGTACGATCCTGATGATACTTGTCACTTGCACCATCGCCTCTTTCGCCGCCCAAAAAGGCGCTCATAACATAGCGGCCCAAGATATATCCGACAAGGAGGAAAACAAAAAAGAATCAGAGCATATCTTGATACCGGTCAGCAATGAAGAGACCGTGGAAGAGCTGGTCAACCTCAGCTTGGCGATCAAATCTCCCCAAAACAAGAACGGCTTGTTTGCCCTAAAAGTGATAGATAACCATCATTCAGACGAGAAAGCGTTAAAACAATCCCGCAGGGTTCTACAGACCGCAGTCAATACGGCTGCCGCCACGGATACCCGGATGAAGGATTTATTAAGATATGACTTAAGCGTATCGAATGCTATCGCCAGCGTGGTAAAAGAGCGGGAGATCACAGATCTGGTAGTGGGATTGCACAAGGAAAAAGATATACCGGCGGCCTTCCTTGGCCATATCGTGGAAAGCGTATTGGCGGAAAGTAGTGTAAGTACATTCATATACAAGCCCGCACAACCCATCTCTACCGTTAGACGGCATCTGATCATCATCCCGGAATTGGCCGAAAAAGAAATCGGTTTCAACCAAATCATCTTCCGGCTACGAAACGTGACCCAGAACACAGGTGCAGCGACAGTCTTTTACGGTTCGGAAGCGACCTTGAATGCCTTAAAGAAATTATTAGCCAAGAAAAGCGGAGAAGCCAGTTATATCGAATTCAACGACTGGGATGACTTCCTGATCGTTTTCCGGGATATAAAACCGGACGACACGATGTGGATTATCCTTAGCCGCAAGGAAGGACTTTCCTACGCTCCCGCCATGGCCCGTATCCCCAAGTACCTCAACAAATACTTTCAGGCAAACAGTTTCGTCTTGGCATATCCCGTGCAAGCTGGCATGAACGAGGGCACTCGCTATCTGACTTAACCATTACGGAACCAGCCTCTCACGCCAAGACTTTCGAGGTGAGTACGGCATTTTCCGCTTAGCGTATCCCAGACGGAGGATCAAGGCAGGAATCTCGTTGGTGAAAGACAAGTCTTTCGCCAGCAAACCGGAAAGATCACGCACCTCACAAGGCTGGTTCAAAAAGGCGAAAGCGATATTCTTTTCCGTAGCTCTCAAAAGAAAACGTTGCAAACTCCGGCCTAGCGCAAACCATTCCGGTAGCGTATTTGTCCGTAAGGCAAACAAGGCTAAATGAGAAGAAGAGTCCAGCTTCTTCTTGTCTCCCCTATTTTGTATGCCGGCTTTCAAGACACTTCCCATGATTGTCTCTGAGATAAGACGGGGAAGATTCGGCGCCCCGAACACCGCATAACTCAGGCCGTCCGATGTAGCTCGTACATGATTCTTATTAAAACGCATCCATGATTTCAGCTCTCGTTTAAACAGATGATCGTTCATTTGCCGGTTATTCCCCGCAAATATATAAGAAGAAAGCGTATCGAACTCCCACTCTCCTTTCGACCACAAATGCAGACTGATATTTTCCTCCAAAGGCGTATTCCTCAAATAGCTCAATTGATCCGATGGAATCATTTCCCCGGAATATATGCCTCGATTCGTCTGTCTGACCGAAATTTCCTCGATAAGCCCACTCGTCTCCTTAATCATCGATGCCTCCGACAAGAGTACGGTGATCTCCCCCGATCCTGAAAAAACCGGTAGCGGAGCATATCCTTTTGCCTCAGCCGCAATGCAAAGATTCTCGGTGGCACATCCTAAGCTAATAAATAACTCACGGTTATCCGGATCTACGGCCGGAAGGGACTTACTCATATCCGGAAGAATCTGTATCCTATCCTTTTGCACACGAAACAACCAAGGTTGGGTATTATGCCCCGATGGGGCTTTCACGGCTTGTTCCATCATATAGATAAAATCCGGCCGTATATCACTTATCCGCAATGATCCTGTTTCCATATTATTATACACTTTCTCATTCTAGCGATGCCCGCTACCTCTTTCCGTTTGTGCCCGGACAAACGCCTCAAAAACAAAAAATCCCGTAAAGCTTTCGCCTTACAGGACTCTCTGCGGAAAGACAGGGATTCGAACCCCGGGAACCTCTCAGTTCAACGGTTTTCAAGACCGCCGCAATCGACCACTCTGCCATCTTTCCAATAAGTAAATCGTGTGACCTGGGAGGGGCTCGAACCCTCGACCCAATGATTAAGAGTCATTTGCTCTACCAGCTGAGCTACCAAGTCAACATGTTATTTGTTTGAGTGACCTGGGAGGGGCTCGAACCCTCGACCCAATGATTAAGAGTCATTTGCTCTACCAACTGAGCTACCAAGTCATTCTGTTTTGCTATCGTTACTTTTTCAAACCACCGTTTGTTTCTCGATTGCGGGTGCAAAGATAGAGGTTTTATTTTTCCCCGCAAACTTTTCGACTACTTTTTTTCTTAAAATTTTAATCAAACTCGTAAATATCCGAGGGTGTAGTCCGCTTCAACGCTACCAATGAGACATCTTTCCCTACCCTTATGCCCTCTTGGAAAAGACGTATATCCACTGTCTTATAGGCCAGTTCGGGATGGTTATTGTCCCGGCTGAGATGGCAAAGCCAGATATTCTTCAAACCGGTATTATAATGGGTCGCCAAGAACTCTGCGGCCTCCCTATTACTCAAATGCCCGGTGGGGCTCGCCACCCGCTCTTTCAAGAAAGCGGGATATGTACCGAAACGAAGCATCTCCTCGTCATAGTTCGCTTCCAATATTAAATGGTTCGCCATGCAGATATATTTCCCCACCGTGTCCGTGATATGGCCTACGTCGGTAGCGAAAGTGAATTTATGATTACCATACTCGATATGGTACCCCACATTATCAGTACTATCGTGAGGCACCTCGAAAGCCGTGATACGGAAATCACGGATAAGGAATGGAACTTCTTTTTCTATAACCTTGCGGGAGACACATAAGGTCTCCTCCACATACCGGCTCTTATCAATCCCCCGGTGCACGTCGGCTGTCGCATAGACAGGAATGCAAAGCTTCTCGCCCAAATACCCGACCGTCTTGATATGATCCGCATGATCGTGGGTAATCAACACGGCCACGATCTTGGTAAAATCGATCGACCGGTCCTTCAATACTTTCTTTATGGTCCGGATTCCGATACCTGCGTCAATCAGCATACCGAATTCCGAAGTCCCCAAATAATAGCAGTTCCCACTGCTCCCACTCGCTAAACTCAGAAATGATAGTTTCATACTCTCCTATTCCGCAACACTGCTTTTTTTCTGTTTTACATAGTATACACTAGGGGCGGAACGTCTCAGGGATCGATACCTCCCCGATCAACGAGCAGTTCATATGCTCCTTCACCTCGTCGGGTGTCAGCCCATGGCCGAAGAGGAACATTAGCTTCGTCACGGCGCTCTCCGTCGTACTATCGAAGCCGCTCGTCACGCCTGCCTCCAACAATTTGTGCCCCGTCTCATAACGGTGCATCTCCACACTTCCGGCCCTACACTGAGTAACATTCACGATGACGATACCACGGTCTACAGCCTCCTTCAACATATTCAAGAACCATTCCTCGCACGGAGCATTTCCGCTTCCGAATGTTTCCATCACCACGCCTTTCAGACCCGGGATATTCAGGATACTTTCCACTACTTGCGGAGAAATTCCGGGGAATAGTTTTAGTATAGCGATATTTCGGTCCAACAAATAATGCGGCTTCAGCGGCTTACGCGATACCGGATGATATACCTGCGGCAGATCATACTTGATATAGATACCCGCATGAGCCAAAGCCGGGTAATTGTACGAACGGAACGCGTTAAAATTATCTGCGTTTATCTTACTCGTACGATTCCCCCTCAATAAATCATTCTCAAAAAAGATACAGACCTCCGGGACCAACGGTAAGCCGTTCTCCTTGGCGGCCGCTATCTCGATCGCCGTAATCAAGTTCTCCTTCCCATCGGTACGCAACATCCCGATCGGTAATTGCGATCCCGTAAGGATCACCGGCTTACTCAGGTTCTCGAGCATAAAACTCAATGCCGATGCCGTATACGACATTGTATCCGTGCCATGCAGTACCACAAAGCCGTCGTATTTCTGATAATTATCGGCGATGATTTTCACGATCTTCATCCACGAGTCCGGCCCCATCTCCGAGGAGTCCATCGGAGGATCGAACTGTATCGTGGCCACCGAATACCCCAGTTTCTTCAACTCCGGCATATTGTCCTTCAAATGCTGGAAATTAAACGACTCTAACACTCCAGTCTCCGGATTCTCGATCATACCTATCGTCCCACCCGTATATATCAACAGGATGGAAGCCTTTTCTTGTTGAGTATGCATGTCCATATAATTATGCAAAGTTAATAAATTATTCTTCTCCTTTCAACACCGGAACACTTATATGATATTTTACGGCGATTATACGTGCGAGGAACACGCTCAACGCCGATACGAACTGTATCATCGCCGCCGACATAGAAGTTTGCATACATATATAATATATCAAACCGCCAAAGACACAAGCCAACGCATAAATATCTTTCCGGAATATCAAAGGCTCCTCATTAATCAATATATCCCTCATCATACCGCCAAACGAGCCGGTTATGGTTCCCATCACGATCGCCACCCACATGGGAAACCCGAAATCCAAGGTCTTGGCGATACCTACCACCACAAACAACCCCAATCCGATAGCATCGAATATAAAAAATGTATTGTTCAAACGGATCACGTATTTTCGGAAAGCGATAACGAACAACAAAGCCAAGGCCGAGACAATCAAATAAGAGGCTTGTTCCATCCAAAAAGGCACCGCATTCAATAAAATATCACGAATCGTACCTCCTCCTACAGCGGTCACGACACCCACCACATAGGCGCCAAACCAATCAAATTGTTTCGCAGAAGCCAATCTTATGCCACTTATGGCAAACGCAAAGGTCCCTGTATAGTCACAAAAGGTGATAAAATCTATCATTTTGTTTTTTTCGCAAAAATACGGAATAGTTCGCAAATAACAGCATTTATAGAAAGAATACCTAACAATAATTTAAACCAAACGAATCCCTTAATGTTTATTATATATAAGTTTGCGGAGTGGTTATAACCGTAACCTATTGATTTTTATTTACAAAAGAGAATTGAGTTAGATGAGGATGAAAAAATGCATGTTGATCGGGTTGATCTGTCTGCTATCCAGCCAATGGATGTGGGGGCAACACTTCCCTCAGATGGATGCCCGCAATTACGTGAGCGACACGGCCCTTTTCATTCCACGCCGCTCTTGGTTGGCAGCAAGCGAGGTATTCGGAATGAACATGGCCGTCTGGACTTTCGACCGTTTCTTAATGAACGAGGATTTCGCGAAGATAAACGGACATACGATTAAGCAAAACTTCAAGACGGGGCCTGTTTGGGACACGGATAAGTTCTCTACCAATCTGGTGGCCCATCCCTATCACGGATCGTTATATTTCAACGCGGCCCGTAGCAATGGACTGAATTTCTGGCAATCCATTCCATTCGCGGCGGGAGGCAGCCTAATGTGGGAATTCTTTATGGAAACGGAACCGCCCTCCATCAATGACATGCTTGCCACCTCTTTCGGTGGTATAGAATTAGGTGAGATTACCTACCGGCTCTCCGACTTATTCATCGACAACCGCTCCCACGGGGCGGAACGTGTGGGACGGGAGATCTTATCCGGTTTGATATCTCCGATGCGGGCGATCAATCGTATCATCACGGGAGAAGCTTGGAGACACAGCAGCTCCAAGGGGCGTGTCTACACCTCGGTTCCCGTAAACTTCATCGTGGGGGTTGGTCCTCGCTTCCTTGCCGAGCAGGAAGGCTCCAAGCATGGCACTACGAGCATGCACGTATCCTTCAGGTTGGATTATGGAGATCCTTTCAATGATGATTTCTATTCGCCCTATGAATGGTTTCAGTTGAAGGCCGGGTTCGATTTCTTTTCGAGCCAGCCGCTCATCAGCCAAGTCAATGCCGTTGGGGCTATCTGGGGGAAACAGGTCTGGAGTAAAGGCCCTCGTAGTCTGGCCGCTGGAATCTTTCAGCATTTCGACTACTATGATTCCGAGTTAAAATCCAATAGTTCCCAAACGGTAGCTCCCTACCGCATATCGGAAGCGGCGGCAGTCGGTGGTGGATTGATCTATTACAAAAGAGGCACGCCGGACAATAAGGTAGATGTTTACGCCGAATTATACGGAACAGGAGTCGCCTTGGGCGCAAGCATCTCCGATTACCTCCGGCTGGAAGAGAGAGATTATAATCTGGGAAGCGGTTATAGCGTGAAAGCGTTTACCGGATTGGCCTACGATAAACGCTGGGCGTTCTTGATCGATTTGGAGAACTACCATATCTTCACATGGAAAGGATACGAGCCGGATATAGACTGGAATGCGGTGGACCCTACAAAGTTAAACGTACAAGGCGATGCCGGCAACGCACGTTTAACGGTATTTTCCACCACCTTAGCCTATATGTCCAAGCATAAATGGAATATTGCGTTGCGAAATCGTTATTTCTCCCGCCGTACCCATTATAAGTATCATAAAGATATAGATAGCTCCACGTATGATATTATGCTGACGCTTGGGTGGAGGATTTAATTCTTCCGCTCAAGCTCACGCAGATTCTCCATCTTCTTGCGCTGCATAAACTCATAGATGCCTTCCAAATGCTCCGTCACTTTTTGGTTTCCGAACTCATAGACCTTAGAGACCAGCCCATCCAAGAAATCACGGTCGTGGGATACGACGATCAACGTCCCGTCAAAGTCAAGCAACGCCTGCTTCAAGATATCCTTCGTCTTCATATCCAGATGGTTTGTCGGCTCATCCAGAATCAGCAAGTTCACAGGCTCCAACAATAGCTTAATCATGGCCAGACGTGTGCGCTCGCCACCGGAAAGCACCTTCACCTTCTTCGCCGAGTTCTCGCCGCCAAACATGAACGCACCCAGCAGATCCTTGATCTTATTACGGATATCGCCTTGCGCCACATCGTCTATCGTCTGGAAAACCGTAAGATTCTCATCCAGCAGGGAGGCTTGGTTCTGGGCGAAATAACCGATCATCACGTTATGCCCCAGCGTCAACGTCCCCTCATGCTCGATCTCTTTCATGATACACTTCACCAAGGTAGACTTACCCTCGCCATTCTTCCCGACGAAAGCGATCTTATCCCCTCGCTCGATCATCAGATTTGCGTTCCGGAAAACCGTATGATCGCCATACGCTTTCGAGACATTCTCAATCGTCACCGGATAAGAGCCCGAACGGGGCGAAGGCGGAAACTTCAAGCGCAAAGCCGAGGTATCTTCCTCATCCACCTCCAAGATCTCCAGTTTCTCCAGCATCTTCACACGGCTCTGCACCTGCAAGGTCTTGGAGTACGTGCCCTTGAAACGCTCGATGAACTCTCTCGTCTCGGCGATCATCTTCTGTTGCTCGTCATAAGCCTTCTGTTGTTGCTCACGACGTTCCTTCCGTAATTGCAAGTATTGGCTATAGTTTACCTTATAATCATAAATCCGGCCCATCGTCACCTCGATCGTACGAGTCGTGATATGATCCACGAACGCACGGTCGTGGCTGATCACCACTACGGCCTGACCGTTATCGATCAAGAAATCCTCCAACCACTGGATAGACTCGATATCCAAGTGATTCGTCGGCTCGTCCAGCAAAAGGACATCCGGTTTCTTCAACAGTAGTTTCGCCAGTTCGATACGCATACGCCAGCCACCGCTGAATTCACTGGTTTGCCGGTCGAAATCCTCCCGTTTGAAACCCAGTCCCAACAAGGTTTTCTCTATATCGGCGTCGTAATTGATCTCCTCTATGGAATAGAATTTCTCGCTCAAGGTAGAGACCCGCTCGATCAGCTCCATATAACCATCCGACTCATAGTCCGTACGAGTCTCCAGTTGCTTATTCAATTCAGCGATCTCCGCCTCCATCTCGTGCAGATGGGCGAAAGCCTGCGCCGTCTCCTCGAAAACGGTACGGCCATCCTCCGTCATCAAATGCTGCGGCAAATAAGCGATCACGGTATCTTTAGGGGCGGACACTTTTCCACGGCTTGGCTCCCGCACGCCGGCCAATATCTTCAACAAGGTAGATTTACCGGCACCGTTCTTACCCATCAAGGCGATACGATCTTTCTCGTTAATCACAAAAGAAACATCCGAGAAAAGGGCGCTTCCACCAAACTCTACTGTTAGTCCGTCAACTGAAATCATATGTTTATTTTAATACATTAATATAATGAAGCCGCGAAGATAAGAAAAATCCCTTTCATTAGGGATGTACAAGAGATTTCATACGATCTTTCCGGAACAAGACTAGGAAGAAATTGGTTACCGACGCCGTCGGCAATATTTTCGACGCCGTCAGCAATATTTCCGACAGCGTCAGCATTATTGCCGACGGTGTCGGCAACCAATTGCATAAGGGACTAATCCCTTAAACTACCTTTAAAAAAAGCAGAAGCATCCACATATTTTCCAACAAAACGCTTGTTTTATAAACAGAAACTCCTATCTTTGCACCCGCTAATACAAACAGCTTAAATTAATTATTCAAACATGGCAACAAAAATTAGATTGCAAAGACACGGTCGTAAAGGTTACGCCTTCTACCAAATCGTGATCGCAGACAGCAGGGCTCCACGTGATGGAAGATTTATTGAAAGGATAGGTTCTTATAATCCGAACACTAATCCTGCTACAGTAGATTTGAACTTCGAAAGAGCTTTGTATTGGTTACAAGTAGGTGCTCAACCTACAGACACAACTCGTAACATTCTTTCTCGCGAAGGCGTTTGCTTGAAAAAGCATTTATTGGAAGGTGTTAAGAAGGGTGCGTTCGACGAAGCCGCAGCTGAGGAGAAATTCCAAGCTTGGTTGAAGAACAAACAAGCTTCCGTACAAGCTATCAAAGAAAAAGACAGCGAAGCAGCTAGAGCAGAAGCTAAAGCACGTCTTGAGGCTGAGAAGGAAGCTAATAAGGCAAAAGCAGAAATCGTAGCTAAAAAGAAAGCAGAATTGGCAGCAGCTGAAGCTGCTAAGCAAGCTGAGAAAGCAGCCGCAGCGGCTCCCGCTGAAGAAGCTCCGGCAACTGAAAGCGCTGAATAATTCGTGCGATGCCAAAATAAAAAAGAGGACATTTTTCAATGCCCTCTTTTTTTATGCCTTTTCCACCAGCTACCGGATCTTCCTAATGCGTATAATCGATCAGCCGGATGCCATCGCCTAAATCGTTCTGGATAACATCCTTCATCCTTTTGGCGAAAGGACAGGCATAACCTATCGGCGTCCCTTTTTGGATACAGGAAGCAAAAGCGATACTATCCGCCCCTCTATTCACCAACTCCCTCGCCCTTAATACGGCCTTTTTTCCGGGACAACCTCCGCAATTGATAAACCCGATGATCTCAATATCTTCCTCTACGCCCTCAAAGGCTCCCTTTTTCTCACGGATCATCCTAAAATCAGTAGTACCGGGGCAAAAATCCTCTGTTTGCATACATCTGATAATTCCTACTTTCATAAAGCATCCCTCCCAATTAAAAAAGCCGTAAAATCTAAAATTCTACGGCTTTCCGATCTATAAATGATGATTAACTAAGTCGTGTTACTTCTTCTTCAACAAGAAAGTATCGATCTGTTTCACAAACTCCTCACGGGGAAGAGCTCCCATCGATATCTGAGGCTGTCCTTCCTTTGGGATAAACAAGAACGTAGGAATACTTTGTATACCGAAAGCGGCAGCCAACTCCTTTTCCTTATCCACATTTACCTTATAAACTACGATATCATTCTTATACAGGATAGCCAAATCCCTTAAAATAGGAGCCACTTGCTTGCAGGGACCACACCAGTCCGCATAAAAATCGATGATACAAGGCTTATCACCTTCATATACCCATTTCGTAGCGTTCTTCTCGTAATTGAATACCTTTTGCAAGAACTCTGCCTTGTTCAAAGTAACGACCTCTCCCTTGGAGGCGGTACCAGCCTCACTTGATTTATCTGATTTAGCGGACATCGAGCAGCTTACTAATAGCAGCACAACCGAAACCAGCCATAAACTTTTCAACTTTCTCATATAGAAACCTTTTACTTGATTGATAAATTATTTGCTACAAAAATAGCAATAAAAAGGGGATTCCCACACATTCTATTCTTAAAAGAAAAGAATAAACAAAAAGAAAAAAAGCGCATAAGACTCTTGTATATTCCAAAAGAATGACTACCTTTGCAAAGCAATTAAACGAAACGTTTGATCGCAAAACATATTGGAAAGATGGCAGAGTGGTCGATTGCGGCGGTCTTGAAAACCGTTGAACCGAGAGGTTCCCGGGGTTCGAATCCCTGTCTCTCCGCTGAACGTGCTGGACAGAAATGGTCAGCAAACGGACAAAAAGCTACAAATCAACGATTTGTGGCTTTTTTATTGCCCGAAAGTCCTGCTTCCAAGACTTCAAAAGTACGGTAAAAGACAAAGTTTCGTTACTAAATCGTTACCTATTCCCTGCCGGACAAAAACGGTAACGATTTGTCCTCAAATGACCTGAAAATGACTTGATTAGTCCATAGTCTGCATAACTCGAAAACGAGAGGTAAAAATTAATTTTGCAACTAAAAAAAGTGAGTTATGAAATCGACATTCAAGGTTCTTTTTTATTTGAAGAAAGGTTCTGAAAAGAAAAACGGCGAGGTTATGATTATGGCACGCATCACCATAGACGGCAAACTTTGCCAGTTCAGTACGAAACAAAGCATCCAGCCCGACAACTGGAACACGGCTGCGGGCAAAGCCAAAGGCAGGGATGCCGGAAGAATAAACGCCCTTTTGGACGACATACGTTCTTCCCTGAATACCATTTACCACGAAATGCAGCGGCGTGACAACTATGTGACCGCCGAGAAAGTGAAGAACGAGTTTTTAGGTCATAGCGAGAGCCACGAAACAATCCTTTCGTTGTTCCAAAAGCATAATGACGATGTGAAGCAGCTTGTGGGCATATCCAAGACGATAGCGACCTACCGCAAGTATGAAGTGACCCGCCGACACCTTGCAGAATTTATCCGCAGCAAGTACAACGTATCGGACATATCCATAAAGGAGATAAGCCCGATGTTCATTACCGATTTTGAGTTGTATTTGCGTACCGCCTGCAAGTGCGGTTACAACACCACCGCCAAGTTCATGCAGTTCTTCAAGCGCATCATCATCATTGCCCGCAACAACGGCATACTGGTGGGCGACCCGTTCGCCAGCTACAAAATCCGGCTGGAGAAAGTGGACAGGGGGTATCTGACAGAGGACGAGATAAAAATCATCCTTAAAAAGAAAATGGTTTCCGAGCGGCTGGAACACGTCAGGGACTTGTTCATCTTTGCCTGCTTCACCGGGCTTGCCTATATAGATGTAGCCGGGCTTACGCAAGATAATATATGTAAATCCTTTGACGGCAACCTTTGGATAATGACAAAGCGACAAAAGACGAATACGGACGTTAATGTTCCCCTGCTGGATATTCCCAAGATGATTTTGAAGAAGTACAAGGGAAAGTTGCCGAACGGTAAGATACTTCCCGTAATCAGCAATCAGAAACTAAATGCGTACCTGAAAGAGATTGCCGATGTATGCGGTATTAAAAAGAACCTGACATTTCACCTTGCCCGGCACACGTTCGCAACGACTACCACACTATCAAAGGGCGTACCCATTGAAACGGTTTCCAAGATGCTGGGACACACCAATATCGAAACGACACAAATTTACGCCCGCATCACTAACAGCAAGATAGGCAGCGATATGCAGGGGCTTGACAAGAAGTTTGTCGGCATCGAAAAGATTTACAAGGAAGTCGCCATGTAATCTTGATTACTGGGAACTGGTCACAATTTGTGACCAGTCCCTACTATTTATTCCAACATTACTTAATACCCTAAAATATACGATTATGGATTTACAGATTATCCAAAACAAGATTTTTGAGGTCAGAGGTTGCCGGGTGATGCTTGATTATCATTTGGCAGAACTCTACCAAGTGGAAACACGAGCCTTGAAGCAGGCGGTCAAGCGCAATATCGAGCGTTTTCCGGGTGATTTTATGTTTGTTCTCACCCAAGAGGAAGCTAACTTGCTGTTATCCATAGGGGTGTCACAAAATGTGATACCCCCTGCTTACAATTTCGGTGTTGCTATGCCTATGGCTTTCACCGAGCAGGGCGTAGCCATGCTTTCCTCGGTTCTCCGCTCCAAAGTAGCCATAGAAGTAAACATTTCAATCATACGGGCTTTTGTCCTCATGCGCCAAATGGCAATCGGTTACGAGGAACTGTTAAAGCGCATCGAAGAACTGGAGGTAAGCACCGATGCACAGTTCAACGAACTGTACCAAGCCCTTACCCAGCTTCTAAGCCAGTCGAAACAACAGAAAGAACGCCGTCCGGTAGGTTTCGTTACCTATAACCGTGACAAGAACGAATAGGTAACGATTTCGGTAATGAAATACCGCCTAACAAACTATATCCCAATAAAGTACATTCTTCCACCTTGCGGGCAGTCCACCGACTACCCGCATTTTTTATATCCCTTTCCAACTGGCACATTCCCCGAAACGCCAGCCGTGCGTGGCATGGCTGACTGTATTTCGTGAAAAGAGCCGTTGGAAACCCGCACAAGCGTATTGCAAGCAAGCTCACAACACCCTTGCCTTTCCGCCCGCATGGAGTGTTCCCTAAAAGACGAAAGAGAACAGGCACTTTTCCCCTGTTTCCCTAAATGTAAATCTTCCTCTCACGCAGTCCCCCAGCCGGGACAGTCGTTTTAATCATTTCAATAGGCAAAGGTAGTTACGTGTTCTTCACGATTTTGCAAGGTCGAGCCGTTCCGGTTTGGCGAAAAAATCTTCCCTGCCTTGCGAGGTATTTTTTGCCCAAAACCTTGCAAACTCTAAACACTACCCTTTTAAGCCTATGTGAAACGAAAACGACCGACCCGACCGGAAGACGCATAAAAAAAAAGTCGGATTTACGGGAAACAGGAAAAAAGTTCAGTGAAACTTCAACTCCCTCACCTCTCGAATCCGCATAAAATCAAAAACTTAAAAATTACAGCAATATGGAAGCAAAGGTATTATCGGAAGCAAAAGTTTATGTAGGCACTTACGGCAAGTATAACAACGGTTCATTGTCCGGCGCATGGCTCGACCTGTCGGACTACTCGGACAAGGAAGAATTTTACGAAGCCTGCCGGGAACTTCACAAGGACGAGGAAGATGCGGAATATATGTTTCAGGACTGGGAGAACGTGCCGGAGGGCTTAATCGGCGAAAGCTGGATTTCTGAAAACTTCTTTTCCCTGCGTGATGCGGTAGAGGATTTGGACGACACCGAGCAGGAAGCCTTTTTCGTGTGGTGCAACTATAAAAGCCATGATTTGGGCGAGGAAGATGCGGACGACCTTGTACGGGACTTTCAAGACGAGTATCAAGGTCAATATAACGATGAAGAAGATTTCGCCTACGAAATTATCGAGGAATGTTACGAACTGCCGGATTTTGCGAAGACCTATTTCGATTATGAAAAGTTTGCCCGTGACCTGTTCATGTGCGATTACTGGTTTGATGACGGCTTTGTGTTCCGTGCGGCATAACCAAATACTAATCCGGGCGGGGTGTCAAAGCCCTGCCCGCTTAAAACAACCAAGTTTATAACCATAAAAAATAAGACATCATGCAGTCACTTAACAAAAACGGGGTAAGCATTACCCAAACACCGGGAGAAGAAAAGTTCGTGAAATGCTGTTTAGGGGCTTTCAGGGGACAGATTTATTTTCAATATGACTACCGCCACACGGACGGCGAACTTTTCAGCACGGTAGCCAAAACGCTGGACGAGTGCCGCCGCAGGCGTGACGGGTGGATAGCGAAGAAGAACGGAGTAATAAATAAGTAAATTTTAGGGACATGAAAACGACAGAAGTAAACAAGGAGCTTATCGGCAGGCGTTGCGAGTGTATTTTTACGGGCTTAATGGTAACGGGCGTTATCGAGGACACGGAAGAAAACGAACACACCATAGAGGTAAAAGTCCGCTTCGACCACCCGCACCAGTGGGGTGATGATTTGTATAATGATGTATGGGCGTGGGGACGCAAAATTGACGAGTTCGGCACGCTGCACCATTTGCAACTGTTAGAGGACAAACCGGACTTTCAGATAATGACGGTAGTTTTCGGCGAGCCAATCAGCCGGATAGACCGCAGTGTTTTTGAAGATGTGGAAACGTGGGGTGTCTGTTCCCTGCAAGGCTGGGTAAACAGCTACGAGAGTGTCCGGTTTGTAGCCATAGACGACCATACGGCAATTATCACGGGCGAATACAACATGGAACAGGTAAAGGTGTGGTTAGAGAAATACACGTCCATAAAGAGCCTTAAAACCAGTTGATAGAGAACGGCGGCTGTTTGCCGCCGCCACTTTCTTTCGTGAGTGCCGGGAAATAAAGTGGCAAAGAAACCCGCCCTGTTCCCTAACATGAAAAGTCCACCCGCCGAACTGTCAGCGGGTGGACTACCATAACATACGCCTTGCGTATCATTCCCTATTTGGTGTTCCCTGCCTATCGTTGCTTTTCACGTATATATGCAACCGATAAGGAAATAAAACCTATAAATCTTCATGTTGGAAGAATTTTACACCAAGTATGCACACGGTTTCTTCTTCCTCGATGTCGTATTTCCATGTTCGTTTATAGACAAGCATTTCCGTGTCGCAGTCGAACCATTCCATTACAGGCGCATCATCTTCTTTGTCCGTCCATTTGAAAACCTGATTGGACGGCGTTTTCCACAATTCAGCCCTGTCACGTGCGGAAATGCAGTCCTTATCCACAATGATAATGTCACCTACTGCCGGAACTGTATCTGTTTCCAACGTGGTTTCTATGTACCACGAGATACCTTTTATATCCAATTCTATTTTTACCATGTCATTTTATTGTTTAGGGGTCGTTATTGTTTCCGTTTCTTCCTTGCCGTTGTCATTATTGAACGATAGCGAAAGTTGCCGCACCTGTCCAAAGCTGTCAATCACATAAATGTCTATCGTCTGCTGGTCTGTCGATGCCGAGGTGTAGTATAGCCGGAACATTTCTTTCTCCAGCGGGTAAAGGTCATTGGGCAGGAACACCGTGCCGTTATCCATTTCCAGCTTCCCTTTGCCGTCCGGCTGGAAGTACCTGATTTGATAGGTAGTCGGCTGGTAATAGCCGCCACGCACCAGTCGGCAGCGTATTTCGGCGGTTTCCCCGACTTTCAGCCTTTTGGGTACTGGCATCGTTTCGATGCTGAACGGGTACGCCTGCTGAATATCCAAGTGGTCATTACAGGCGGTGACAAGCACGAGGGCGGCCACGATGTAGCAGCCCATGATGATTTTATACATTACATTCTTCATATACATTATCATATAAGGGTTATCAAAATAAAGTAGTCGTTTGCCTAATCCGGGCGGCAACTTCCCTGACAACAGGAACACTGACCGCATTTCCGAGTAAGGCATAACGGTGTATCTTCGCTATCTCTTTTTTCTCTCCGTCATATATCCCGTATCGGGTATAGTTGTCGGGAAAGCCTTGCAGCCTTTCGCACTCTACTTCGGTCAGCATCCGCACGTGCTTCAGTTGTTCGGGTGTAGGCGTTCCGTTGTACGCTTCACCCGACTTCAGGCACAGCACATAGTTCCCGATGTTAGGTTGCCTGCCGTAGTTCCTTGTTATCGTACCACTTGGACGAGCAGCGGGTTCATCACCCCCGACCTTACCATGCACTCCGCCCGGCGTAGGGAGAGGAAATAGGTCTGCGGTACATCTGTCTGCAACACGTCCGACAAGGTACATCCGCTCCCGGTTTTGGGGTAGAAACCATGCCGTATTACACAGTTGCCATTCAAGTCTATAACCGCCAATGTCGGCAAACGCTTTGACAATGCCCCAAAAATCCGGGCGATGTCTTGCGAAGAATATCCCCTTAACATTCTCCCAGATAAAAACGTCAGGTCTGAAACGCCTAACGGCTTCGACTGCATATCTGACAAGGTGGCTTTCTCTCCCTTGCAGTCCCTTTCCGTCCCCGATTGCGCTAAAATTTTGGCAAGGGCTTCCGAAAGTGACAATGTGGGGACGTTCGATGCCGACTTCCCCGATGTTTGTAACCGTTCCGATGTGTTCCGCATAAGGAAAATTGTATTTGAAGTTAGCGATTGCGTGTTTGTCTATCTCTGAAAAATATACCTTGTCGAAAGTATATCCGGCGGTTTCCAGCCCTTTGCTGAAACCGCCGATACCTGAAAATAATTCAAGCAGTACCATAGGCTAATTGATAATGAATTTCAGTCCCACAGATACCTGCGAGTGGAACTTGCCTATGTCCGAGCCGAACAACGCCCGTTCCCTTGCGCTGACAAGCAAGGCTATCCGGTCGGTCAGGTAGGCTTCCAGTTCCAGCGTTAAAGCCCCGCCGTACACAAAACAGTCCTTATCCAGCAAGGTAGAGCCGTCCGGCAAGAGCTTTTCGCTTCGGTTGCTTGTTTCATACCCGGCGAGTGCCGACAGTCCCAGCGACAGGAAAAAGGTCTTTCGTCTGTCCGATAGGAATTTCAGGTAATAGCCGCCCTCTGCGGTGAACTGTTCGACTGGTATTCTCATATCCTTGTAGTCATACTTCTTGTGCAGATATTCCCCGCCAATCACCCAGCGGTTGGCGTTCTTGGTGTAAACGCTGTATGCCGCCCCGATATGGTAGGCGAAATCACTGCCAGCGTTCCAATGCACCCCGTCCGCCATGCCCGCCGTCACCTGCAAGCCTTTCATGCCCGGCAGGTATCTTTGTGCGTGTGCCTGAAACGAGGTCAGGCACAGCGCAAAGAGCATCATTATAAAGATATGTTTCTTCATTCCCTACTTGATTTTGAGTTCGTTAATCACTTCTGCATTCACGATGTCGGCGTTTTCCACCCGGATAACCTGATGCCGCCCGCCGTTCTTCTCGTAAAGCTCTACCAACAGCAGCTTGTCGTCAGGAATGGTGAACTTCGGCAGGGCGTACACCGTGCGCACGGTCGTTTTCCCGGCAATCTCTATCACCTCGTTGTAGCTGCGTACCGCATCCAGCACCGTTTCCTGAATAGCCGTGCGCTTGGGTACTTTCTTATCGACTATCTTAAACTTGATGAAGTCGGTATCGAAAGGCACGTTGGAACTGTTCTTCGTCTGCGTGTG